>CACZNZ010000525.1 GCA_902782625.1 uncultured Lachnospiraceae bacterium
GGGAAGATCCTGCGGTAAATCTCCGGGAACATCTGGGTAATACTCTTCTTGCTTCCCTTGGATCCGAAATGTGCCGTAAATGCTTTGTTGAACCAGATCTGGTTCCCATGGTTGTTCGTCACAATATAGGGAATCGGAAGCTCTTTCAACAGGTTCTTTTGTATCTGGCTTTGCTCAAATCCTGCCGACAGATACTCCGAGGTGATATCTTTTTCCAGCTTCTCATAGCAAATGAAAGCAATCATCACAAAGAGTATGTCTGCAGCTATGGCAATCATGCCGAGAACATGATCAAGCTGGAACACTTTCACGCCGACTGCCAGCATCACTGCTCCCAGGAGAAGTGGCAGCCACAGGATAAAGGTCAGCTTTTTGGAAAGCCTTTTTTGCTGTTTCATACTTCGCTCCTTTTTCAAAAAACAATGCAAGTTATTATAGCATCTTTTTTGGTGCTTTTAAAGAAAAAAGTAATAATTAATTGGCGAAAAAATTTCTTTACAAACCTTTTTGCTGTTCATCAAAACATTTTCGTGATACAATACTCAAATATATACCATAGATTCAGGAGGAATATTTCCATGAGTAAGGAAACTTCATTATTACATCGTATGCGTCGAATGTCAGGAATTCTTGTCCATCCTACTTCTCTTCCGGGAAGATTCGGAATCGGTGACCTTGGACCGGAAGCCTATGCATTCGTTGATTATCTGGCGAAAGCCGGCCAGCATCTCTGGCAGACTCTGCCACTTGGCCCGACAGGTCAGTTTGACTGCCCCTACCAGTGTTTTTCATCCTTTGCAGGGCAGACATTACTGATTAGTCCCGAACTCCTGTGCCGGGAGGGTCTGCTTTCCGAATCGGATCTGGATAAGACACCCGATTTTCCACAGGATCATGTCGATTATGCGGCGGTAAGAGAGTTTAAGGTAGAGCTGTTTGAGAAGGCTTATCAACGCTTTTTATCGCTGCCTGATGATGACAAACTTGTAAAGAGTTTCAATGATTTCTGCGATGAAACACCCTGGCTTTCCGATTATGCCATGTTTACCGCAATCCGTAAGTCCAAAGAGGAGACTCACTGGCTGACCTGGGAGAAAAAGTACCGTAAACCTACCAAATCCCAGAAGGCTGTCATCGCCAGAGAGCTTGAAGATGAAATCCGCTTTGAGTCTTTCCTTCAGTGGACATTCTTCCGTCAGTGGGCGGCCTTAAAGCAGTATGCCAATGAGCATGATGTCCTTTTTATAGGAGATCTCCCCATCTTCGTATCCGGAGACAGCGCCGATGTATGGGCACAGCCACAGATGTTCCAGCTTGACAAGGATGGATTCCCTACCGTCGTTGCAGGTGTTCCGCCGGATTATTTCAGTAAAACCGGTCAGCTTTGGGGCAATCCTCTCTACAACTGGAAACAGCATAAGAAGACAGGCTTTGACTGGTGGCTGAAGCGTTTTGAGACACAGTTCCAGTTAAGTGACATCGTCCGTATCGATCATTTCCGGGGATTAGAAAGTTATTGGGAAGTTCCAGCCGACGCCGAGACAGCGCTCGAAGGCAAATGGGTTGACGGACCAAAAGATGATTTCTTCCTGGCTGTAAAAGATCGTTTTGGAGATGATCTTCCTATCATCGCCGAGGATCTGGGCATCATTACCGATGAGGTACGTGCGCTGCGGGATCGCTTCGGTCTTCCCGGCATGAAGATTCTCCAGTTCGCTTTTGAAGATTATGACAGTGCTTACCTTCCTTATAATCAGCCATATAACAGTGTATGCTATACGGGCACTCACGACAATGACACCACAACGGGATGGTATGAAAAAGCCAGTGAACAGGTACGTGATAAGGTTCGTCGTTACATGAATACGGACGGTTCCCAGATCAGCTGGGATTTCATCCGAACCTGTCTGGGCTCTCCTGCACGCTTTGCCATCGTCCCGATTCAGGATCTTTTCTGTCAGGGAAGCGACTGCCGTATGAATACTCCGGGCGTCGCTGAAGGCAACTGGGCGTATCGTTTCCCGAAACATCTTCTGACGAGCGATATTGCAAATCGTCTGCGTGATATGACCGAACTGTTCGGAAGATAGGAGGTGCCTATGAATTTCAGAGCCATTCGAGTTATCTTATACCTCATTTACTATTTCAGCTCGACAGCGCCTCTTCGGAGACGACTTCGTGCTCTGGAGCAGAAGGATCCGAAAAAGGCACAGGAGATTGCCTTTGCCTCGGTGCAGAAGGCAATCAATCATGTAATCCGGATCTGTGGAGTGGATGTGACGGTGGAAGGAAAAGAAAATATTCCGGATGAGGCCGTTTTGTTCGTCGGAAACCACACGAGTTATTTTGACATTGTCACCTTGCTTCATGTCTCCGACAGGCCTTTGGGCTTTGTCGCAAAAAAAGAGCTGCGTTCCATTCCGGGACTTTCCGGATGGATGGAGCGAATCCACTGCCTGTTCCTCGATCGCAATGATCTCAAACAAGGTTTTGCTACGATCATGGAAGGCGTAGAATCTCTGAAAAGCGGCTACTCCATGTGTGTTTATCCTGAAGGAACCAGGAGCAAGACAGGAGAACTGGGTGAATTCCATGCCGGAAGCCTCAAGATGGCACAGCGTTCCAAAGCCCCTGTCGTTCCCGTCGCCGTATCAGGCACGCGGGATATCTATGAGAACAATAAAGGATTTGTCCTGACCCCGGCTCATGTAAAGATCTCTTTTGGAAGTCCTTTTGTAATCACGGATCTTCCGAAAGAAGAGAGAAAATTTGCCTCAGATAAGACCAAACAGGCGATTGCCGATCTGCTCGATCAGATGTAACAGACAAATTAGAGTTGATAAACAGGTGGATTAGTGTTATAACCTTATAGTAAAATATCGAAAGACACGAAGATTTAGGAGGATTGGATACCATGAACTCAACAGTTTGGATTGTACTAGCGGTTGTACTCGTGGTACTGGCAGCCGTTACAGGCTTCCTGTACTATCAGGGCAACAAGCTGCAGAAGAAGCAGGCAGAACAGCAGGCAGAGATCGCAAAGCATGCACAACAGATGAATTTGCTGATCATTGATAAAAAG
Source organism: uncultured Lachnospiraceae bacterium (assembly GCA_902782625.1). GTDB lineage: Bacteria > Bacillota > Clostridia > Lachnospirales > Lachnospiraceae > Anaerobutyricum. Next base: position 3,083 of record CACZNZ010000525.1, read on the forward strand.
AAACTTCCTCTTCGTGATTCCGGCCTTCCGCAGATGGTGCTGGATCAGGCTCCCGCCAGAGCAAAAAGAGCGAAAGTACCTATTGTAAAAGCAAAAGTCGGTCCGAAGATCATGTCCCTCATGGCAAATGAGGATATTTACGATGAGATCCCCGTAAAGGCAAATGTCAAGGCAATGGTTTCCGGTATTTATATCACATCCGTGAACAACTATCGGAATGCACCGGTTCCTGAGCCGGAGAAAAAGGGCTTCTTTGAGAAGATCCGCAGAAAGGCTGCCGAAGGAACAGCACCTGCACCGACTACCGAATCCAAGAAAAAGGGATCAAAGAAAAATTCATAATCATTCATGCAAAAAACCTCTCTGAAAGCTCAGGCAAACTGCCTGTCTGATTCAGAGAGGTTTTTTTATTGGTCTATCCGTTATGATTATCCGTCATATCTGTTCAGCGCCAGTTCAATCAGCTTATCTGTCAGTTCTCTTTTGCTGATATCTTTTGCTTCCCATAACATGGGGTACATGCTGATCGCTGTAAACCCGGGCATTGTGTTGATCTCATTGAAGATTACTTCATTACCGTCCTTGGTCAGGAAGAAATCCACTCTGGAAAGGCCTTCTCCCCCGACAGCGTCAAAGATGGCACAGGCAGCTTTACGAACTTCTTTTTCCTTCCCTTCCGGGAGTTCCGGATTTATGACTGTTTTGGATTCTTCGTTATTATATTTCGCATCATAAGAGTAGAATTCATCGGCGGCAAGAATCTCACCAACGCCGGAGGCTTTGGTTTCTTCTCCTCCTAAAACGGCGCATTCGAGTTCTCTTCCTACAATTGCCTCTTCGACGAGGATCTTGTCATCATGCTCGGCAGCCAGTTTCAGTGCCTCGCATAAAGATGCCGTATCTTCCGCCTTGCTTACCCCTTGGGAGGATCCTGCTTTAGACGGCTTGACAAATACCGGATAGGAGAATCTGTTCTCTACTCTTTTTACTACCTTATCTATATCATGCAGATCTCGTCTTCGTACACCTTCAAACGCCGCCTGACGGATACCGATATGGTCAACGATAATCTTTGTATAGAACTTATCCATTGAACATGCCGAAGCCAGAACACCACAGCCTACATAAGGGATCTGGGCAAGTTCCAGCAGACCCTGCAGGGTTCCGTCTTCGCCGTTCATGCCATGAAGCACCGGGAACACCACATCGATATGCCGTTTTTCGATATGGTTTCCCTCCAGGATCCATACTTCCCCTTTCCCGGTTTCCGGAGAAAGAATCGCCTGTTTCTTCCCCTGGAGCCAGCTTCCGTCCTCCACATCAGAAATCTTTTCAATCAACTTCCAATGCCCTTCTTTTGTGATTCCTATCATGAGGATATCATATTTTTCAGGATCCAGACTCTTTATCACATTACCGGCAGAAACCAGGGAAACCTCATGTTCCGAAGATCTTCCTCCCATAATTACTGCCACCGTTAATTTCTTTGACATACTCACCCTTCTTTCCAAATGTTTTGCGTCTGTATGATGAGTCTCATTGTAGCATACTTAAATAATATTGTACAATCTCTACACTTGATTTTTCGTATAAAAGCAATATAATATTGTATACAAGATACACAGGAGGTACAATTTATGGATCAGACGTTGCAATTGAAGGCCTATGCCAAAGTTAATCTTGCTTTAGACGTGACAGGCCGGAAGGAGAACGGCTATCACACGGTCCGGATGGTCATGCAGACCGTGAGACTTTATGATCGTATCTATATGGAAAAAAACGCGGACGGGGAGATCCGCCTGACATCCAATCTCCCTTATTTGCCAATGGATGATAAAAATCTTGTCTATCAGGCCATTGACCGGATCCGTACAGATTACCAGTTAAAAGAAGGCGTGAATGTAAGGATTGATAAACATATCCCGGTAGCTGCCGGACTTGCAGGAGGAAGCTCTGATGCCGCTGCCGCTCTTGTCGGCATGAACCAGCTGTTTTCTCTCAATATAAGGCAGAAGAAACTGATGAATCTCGGCCTGTCTCTCGGAGCCGATATTCCATTTTGCATTATGCGTGGTACGGCTCTTGCCGAAGGGATCGGGGAAATCCTGACACCTCTTCCGTCGATCCCAGAATGCTGGTTTGTATTGGTCAAGCCTTCCTTTTCCATGTCCACACGTTTTGTCTATCAGAATCTTGTACTGGATGATAATACTAAACACCCAGATGTAGACCGGATGTGTGCGGGAATCCGGGAAGGGAGTCTTCCCGTCATTATCGAAAATATGGGAAATGTATTGGAGCAGGTTACGACGGCTCATTATCCGGATATCATTCGTATCAAGGAGGATCTCCGGAGTCTGGGAGCGCTCGAAGCATTGATGAGCGGCAGCGGGTCTACGGTATTCGGCATCTTTGATGACCCGGATCTGGCTTACCGGGCAGCAAAGGCTCTCAAAAAGAACCCACAGATTCGTCTTGTCAGAGCGGTCACTCCCTTTCAGAAAGCAATTGCAGAATAAGGAGGCATTCTACTTTGAAAAAAGAACATCATTTCAATATCGTCTCCAATAAGTATATCCCTTTAAGAGATGTTGTCTTCCAGACACTGCGGCAGGCGATCATTACCGGTGAATTCGAACCGGGAGAGCGCCTTATGGAGGTTTCTCTTTCTGAAAGCCTTGGTGTAAGCCGGACACCCGTGCGGGAAGCAATCCGAAAGCTCGAACTGGAAGGACTTGTCGTCATGGTTCCCAGGAAAGGAGCCCATGTATCCAAGATCACCGAAAAAAATCTTCAGGAAGTCCTGGAAATCCGTACAGTCTTAGAAGAGTTTGCCGTTGTCCTGGCCAGTGAACGGATCTCGCCGAAAGGACTTGAGGAGCTTACTGCCAGACATAAGGCTTTTGTGGATTCTGTGCAATCGGATGATCTGGTGACAATTGCACAAAGGGATGAGGAATTTCACGATGCTATTTTCCGGGCAACGGACAATGCCAGACTGCTTTCCATCATCAATAATCTGCGGGAACAGTTCTACCGTTACCGGTTGGAATACCTTAAGGATCTCCATAAACGTTCTGTCCTGATCGAGGAACATGAGCGCCTGTGCAGGGCAATCTCATCCGGAGACAGCAAGAAGGCAAGACGCATCATGAAAGAGCATCTTGACAACCAGCAGAAATCCATTCTTGAGACTCTGCACTTTGAAGATATTCTTGGAGAATCCTGACCCGTATCTTTTGACCATAAACGTAATATATGCTATCATGATATCAACCTATGACACTTTGAAAGGAGGAATGTGTCCCATGAGAATTAACATACCCGCCCCGGCAGCGTCCATCATTGATGTCTTGTCTTCCCACGGTTACGAAGCATTTGTGGTTGGCGGATGTGTCCGGGACAGCCTTCTGGGACTTTCACCTGCAGACTGGGATATCACGACAGATGCCACACCGGAACAGGTGAAACTGCTCTTCCCAAGGACGATCGACACAGGTCTGAAACACGGCACCGTGACTGTCATGATCGACCGGGAAGGATATGAGGTGACAACTTACCGTATCGACGGTTTATATGAAGACCATCGCCGTCCCAACAGCGTTACATTTACCAGAGACCTTCGTGAAGACCTGGGACGTCGTGATTTCACGATCAATGCTATGGCCTATAATCATGAAAAGGGGCTGGTCGATCTATTCGGCGGGATGCAGGATCTTGAACACAAAATCATTCGTTGTGTCGGTGATCCCTGTGAAAGATTTGAAGAAGATGCGCTGCGTATGATGCGAGCAATTCGTTTTGCAGGGCAACTGCATTTTTCCATAGACGCTGAAACCGAAGAAGCTATTGCAAAGAAGGCTCCTCTACTGGCAAATGTAAGCGCGGAAAGAATCCGTACAGAACTTGTGAAGCTTCTGGTATCTGATCATCCGGACCTGCTCAAAGTGGCCTGGCGCACCGGACTGACCGCCGTCTTTTTGCCGGAATTTGATTCCATGATGACTACATCGCAGGATAATCCACATCACTGCTACACGGTGGGCGAGCATACCCTGCACGCATTGATGGCATCAAAAAACGATCCTCTGGTGAGGCTTTCGCTTTTATTCCATGACATGGGCAAACCCGAGACCCGTTCGACCGACGAACAGGGAATCGATCATTTCTATGGGCATGACAAAGTCAGTGCTGAGCTCGCTCAGGAGATCATGAAAAGACTGAAATTTGATAATCAGTCGATTCATGCCACAAAGATCCTCATCGAGAATCACGACATTCGTTTTCAGGATGCCACTACTGCTGGTAAGAAACATGTCCGTAAAATCATGAACCGGATCGGAGCCCCGCTTTTTCCGTATCTGCTTGATGTCATGGAGGCAGACATTTCTGCACAGAGTGATTACATGCGAATGCATAAGCTGATGAATCTTAAAGAGGCGAGGGAGGCTTACCGGGAAATCCTGGAAGCCAAGGATTGCCTGACTTTAAAAGATCTTAATATCAACGGCAACGACTTAAAACAGATGGGAATCCGGGAAGGGAAGCTGGTAGGCGCTGTTTTGCAGACATTGCTTCACCTTGTACTGGATCATCCGGAATACAACGATCATGATTATCTGATGGAACTGGCCGAGAAGATTCATGATGAATTATCCTCCTGCAGCCAGGCTGTAAGAGGATCGAAATAGAAAGGACCTGTCATGTCTTACATGGCTTTATACAGGAAATGGCGTCCGGCAACCTTTGATGAGGTCAAAGGACAGGATACCATTGTTCAGACACTGCGTAACCAGATCCTCTACGACCGTATCGGTCATGCGTACTGTTTCTGTGGTACCCGGGGAACCGGTAAAACATCGGCAGCAAAGTTATTTGCACGTGCGGTTAACTGCAGTAATCCACAAAACGGAAATCCCTGCAATGAATGTGCTTCCTGCCGCTCCATACTCTCCCAGAGTTCCATGGATGTCTTTGAGATTGATGCGGCCTCCAATAACGGAGTAGAACATATTCGGGAACTTCGAGAGCAGATTCAGTACTCACCTGTAGAAGGCAGGTTTAAGGTCTACATCATCGACGAGGTGCATATGCTCTCGATCAGCGCTTTCAATGCACTGCTTAAAACTTTGGAAGAACCGCCTTCCTACGTTATCTTTATTCTGGCAACCACAGAAAAACATAAAGTACCTGTTACTATTTTATCCCGCTGTCAGAAATATGATTTCCGGCGAATCTCGATAGAGACCATCGCCGGCCATCTTTCGGATCTGATGGAAAAAGAATCCATTGAAGCAGAGCCCAAAGCGCTGCAATATATAGCCAGAGCCGCTGACGGCTCCATGAGAGATGCCCTGAGCCTTCTCGATCAGTGTATCTCCTTTTATCTGGGACAGCCACTGACATACGAGCACGTTCTCTCTGTGTTAGGCGCAGCAGATACCACTGTCTTTTCCACTTTGCTTAGGCAGATCCTCTCCGGAAGTTCCGGCGAAATGCTCTTAACCGTGGAAGATATCATCATGGAAGGCCGGGATATATCCACTTTCCTGGGGGACTTTCTCTGGTATCTGCGCAACCTGCTTGTGCTCAAAGATCAGCAAGGTTCCGAGGACAGCCTCGAGATGTCTGCTGATTCCATCCGGACATTAAAAGAAGAAGCGCAGATGGTAGATTCTGCCACGCTGCTTCGTTATATCAGAGTTTTATCCGAACTCAGTGAACAGATACGTTTCTCCTCCCAGAAACGAGTCCTTGTCGAAGTCGGATTTATAAAGCTGTGTCAACCGGAGATGGAGACAGACACAGAAAGTCTGTTAAGCCGTATTGCCCTTCTGGAGAAAAAAGTGGAGAATGCACCGGTTGTGATTCAGGCTGCCCCATCACAGGATATGCCAAAGCACAATCCGGCATCGGAACCTGTCGAACCTGCTGCAGAGCGGACCCCGCAGACACCCGAAGAGGCAGACCAGCTTCTCTCTGAAAGATTCTCCTCTTCCCAGAAAGAGGCTCTTACAGAAATAGCAGGCAACTGGCATGAAGTAACCGGCCATGCTTCCGCTCTTATGAGACAGTATTTGAAACACTTTTCCGTCTCGATTGCAAAGGAAGCGAACAAGCTGCTGCTTCTTCCTAAGGAAGACTCCGAAACCGTCCGGATGGCCAGAGCATATTTCACACAGAATCATCACGAAAAGCTGGATGAATTATCCGGAATCGTACAGGAAGCAACCGGCCGGACTGTACTTTTTGAGTGTCCGGATCTGGACAGTGCCCATACGGATACGGTTCCGATCGAGCTGGATCTGATCCGCAGGATCAAAGATGTGATCGATTTCCCGATCACTGTAGAATAATAATATATCAGGAGGTAAATGAGAATCATGGCAAGAAGAGGTGGATTTCCGGGAGGAATGCCCGGCAATATGAATAACCTGATGAAACAGGCTCAGAAAATGCAGAAACAGATGGAGGAGACTACAAAAGCCCTCGAAGAAAAAACCTATGAAGCCAGTGCCGGCGGTGGTGTGGTAAGCGTTACGGTTTCCGGAAAAAAAGAGGTGACCGCTGTCAAGCTTGCTGAAGAAGTCGTTGATCCAGACGATATTGAGATGCTTGAAGATCTGATCATGGCCGCAGCAAACGAAGCGCTTCGTGCCATGGAGGAAGATTCTCAGAGTCAGATGGCGAAACTCACAGGTGGTTTAGGAGGAGGCTTTGGCTTCTGATGAATTATTACAGTACGCAGATCACCAATCTGATCGAAGAACTGCGCCGGCTGCCAGGCATCGGCACGAAATCTGCCGAACGTCTGGCTTTCCATATCATCAATATGCCGAAGGAACATGTCAATCATCTGGCCGAGACGCTGATAGAAGCCAGAAGCAAGATTCGATACTGCAAAGAGTGCTGTACTCTGACAGATGATGAACTCTGTCCGATCTGTGCCAGCAAAGTGCGTGATCACAGCACGATCATGGTCGTGGAAAGCACCAAAGATCTGGCTGCTTATGAAAAAACCGGTCAATATGACGGGGTCTACCATGTCCTGCAGGGCACTCTGGTTCCCAGTCTCGGCAAAGGTCCTGACGACATACGCTACCGCGAACTGGAAAAACGCATCCAGGATCCGGACCATCCGGTCAGAGAGATCATTCTGGCTACCAACTCCAGCCTCGATGGAGAAGCCACCGCCATGTACATCACAAAGAAGCTCAAACCCACCGGTATCCGGATCACCCGCATAGCCAGCGGGGTGCCTATCGGCGGTGAGCTGGAATATATTGACGAAGTGACACTCTCCAGAGCTTTGATACGTCGTATCGAGCTCTAACCATTATCTGATTTTTGATTCATAAAAAGCGAAAGGATACCCATAAGAATCATCCCGCCAATCAGGCCTCCGATGTGTGCCGCATTGTCCACGCCGGTGGCTGTGAATCCGAAATACAGCGCACTTCCAATCATAAAGAGAATTCCCACGGGTCCGATTTCTCGGACTCTTTTTCTTTGTCCTCTCCCAAGATCCTCTAATATCAGAACCAGTAAAGCTCCCATCACACCAAAGATGGCACCGGAAGCCCCTGCCGCGATATCATGAGAACCCGCCAGAGTAAACATGAGTGAAGCCCAGGCGGCTGTGCATCCGGAAAAAAGATACACCAGAAGATATCTGCCCTTCCCGATGATTCTTTCCAGCCGGCTGCCAGTTACGGTTAAGATCAGCATATTCTGAAGCAGATGTTCCGGTCCAAAGTGGAGAAACATCGACAAAAAGATCCTGTAATACTGATGGTCTCTTACGACACTCTCCCATGACATACCGCCCCACCGTTCAATATAGGAAGCAGACGCCATATCTCCACCAAAAGCCAATATTCCGTATATAATCATGTTCATCAAAACCAGAACCGTATTGACTGGCGTAAATGTCTGACTGATCTCCATCCTTTTTTGCGTATTCCTGCTTCCACGGTAGTTTTCCAGAAATGTTTCCAGCCGGCTGCGCATTCCCTGATAGTCCGTCCTCTGGTTCTCATAAATGAGAAGACGTCCATCCTCCACATCCAGAAACCATACAAATGAACATCCCTGAATCTGCGAAACTTCCACTGAGGAAGGATTGGATTTCCTTACCACGAGGCACAGCACGTCTGCCGGCTTTGTGTACCGGATCATCCATTCTTTCTGACATTGCTCCATCATTCTGATTTCTTCTGAGAGCAAAACCTTGTTCTGTCCCGGCAATGCCTCGTATATAACTCTCACAATACTGATTCCTGAATCCTGCGGTCTGACCCAGATTTCTTTTCCTTTGTCATTCATTTTCTGAAATTGATTCATCAAAAGAAACTGTTCAAGCGCCTGTCGAAACTCCATGAAAAGCAGCCTCCTGTAAATATTTGTCCCAATGTATCTGAAACTGTTTCTTCAGTATATCCTATTCCCTGTCCAAAAGCAACTTACCCAGAAAGTGGACTCTTATACAGATATTGTTCTCCGGCAAACTGTATCGTACATCCTTCTGTCAGCAACACCGGATCCTCCGGAATCAGCTGCCTGTGATCAAGCCAGGTTCCATTGGTCGAGGAAAGATCCTGAAGAAAGTATCCGCTGCTGCTTCCAAAGATTACTGCATGCTGCCTGCTTATGGTTTTAGAGGAAAGCACAAGATGATTCAGGGATTCTTCACTTCCTATGTGAAAGGGATTATGGACAATCTCTGTGATTTCCCCGGAAGAAAGTGCCTGAAGATATGGAACACCACGGGGCAAAGGCCTTACAAGAATCTCCGTTTTCCCACCATCATCTTCGTCTTCCCATATGGCATATCCAGATGGCATGGAGAAGCCTTCATTCGGAGTCTCCGTTTCTTTTTTCACTTCCATACTCTCTTCCTTTCCCTTCCCCTTTCCGGCCCCTCCTATCCGAAACATGATCCAGCCAGCAAAAAGCAGTACAGTTCCAGCCAACGTTCCCCCTATCCTATAAGTGAAACCATAGAGAAGTCCTGTTAGAATCCCCCCTAGCAGAATCAGGCTTAGAATAAAAACGGGAATAATATTGGCAATCTTCTTCCAAAGAGGACCTGCCTCTTTTTTTTCTCCCTTTTTTTCTGAAACAGGCGGGGCAACTGATGAAGCAGTTCCCTTAATTCCATCCTCACCTGCAAAGGCAGTTATCACATCAGATTGAGGTTTTCTGGTCCTTGCCAAACACTGGGCAATCAGTTCCCCGGAAAAACCCCGGTTGCGAATCTTCCAAAAAACCTGGTACATAAACCGGACGGTATCATTATCGTCATAATCGAGCATAGAAAGAATCCAGGAAAAAAAGTTCTCAATCTGCATCGTAATATCTTCCTGTTCTTTGTGCTGATAAATCCACCGGATCTCATTGCCCAGAAAGAAAACATATTCCGGATCCCACAAAACCTGTCCAAGCTTTAACATATGTCGGTCAATATCTTTCTGAAGAGTCAGCATAGATTCTAAAATCACTATACATTCTGTGGCCTTCAGGCTTTCTTTGGATTTAAGATTACGAAGTGCTGTTGTTTCATACAGCATCATTTTTTTGCCGTCTTCTTCTTTAAGCTGCATGGGAAGAAA
>CACZNZ010000526.1 GCA_902782625.1 uncultured Lachnospiraceae bacterium
GAGCTATCATCGCATAGCCAATTCCGTATTTTCGATACAGCCAGCCAAAACACAGACCCAATCCTCCGTTGAACAAAAAACATCGGAACAACAATATCGGGGTTAATGCTGTCATGGCCATTGTACCGGGAAGATGCCCTGCGGCAAATAACAATGCCGAAATAATATTGGCTGCAATGAATACTCTTACCGTTATATCTTTTTCGCTTTTACAGAATAGTTTCGAAATAATGAGTACCAGCAAAGACATGAAGAACAGTCTCATCATAACTTCTTCGATTACTCCGCCCACAAGCAGACCGGAAATGATTTTCGGCACTCCCGGAGACACATTATACAGATCATTTACCCAACTGCTGAACGAGCCAAATATCAGTTTGTCACCAGGGAATAAACATAGTGCACCCAGGATCGAGATAATCATTGTTGGCGCGACAGCGTTTTCATCAAATCGGAATTCTTTCCATAACCCGACTTTCTTTGAAATAATCAAACCTGCCGCAGCAAGTACAACACCATATATGATGCCATATTGGACCGCACCGCTGAGGGCTAACATTTCAGTGGTTATTCCCTGTTCCTGCAATTGCTGCACCATCTCCGGTGAATACATTGCAGGGATGTATAATCCGGTACAGTATCCTCCAATCAATCCACTGCTTAGAACAAAAAGCAGAAACTTCCAGTTGGTTTTTATTGAATCTTTCATAATTTACCTACATCGGGCATCCACCAGAATACCCTTTATCCATGTCCACACGGACGTATCTGGAGCTAAACTCCTTATTGATGTCCCGGATTTCCTTTTTCCCATCAATATAGTCCTGGTACATTTCTGCCAGACCTGCCATACAACCATCACAACTCCCAGAAATATTACCTATAGATTCCTCGACAATTCGCTGCCGTTCTTCTTTTGTCGTATCCTTGATCAAATAACCTGGCATGTACATCCTCTCCTTCTTAATTTCTTTGTTAAAAATATTCGTTATGGTGCTCAGATTATATCTGCACCCATACCATATATACCACCGTTCCCGTCAGAATACTGATCAGGGAATTACGTTTCCACACTTGCGTTCCTACAACGACAGCGACTGCAATCAGTTCGGGAATTCCAAACGGGGACGCTGCCAATGAAATATCTTTCAGGCAATAGACCACTAACATTGCAATGATCGCAGGCGGAAGCACTCTCCCGAGATAGGAGATATATTCCGGTGTATGTTTTCTGAATACCACAAACGGCAAAAACCGCAACAGAATCGTAACGATCGACATTGTGGCTATGAGAGCAGCTGATTTCATTCCTTTTCCTCCTCTCGCCTTCGCAGCAATGTCAGCACCAGCGTTATGAGCAGCATTGCCGGTATCAGGAAGTTATCCTTCCCGAACACGATCAGGCACAGAACCGTACATATCAGGCCTATATCTGCTGATACATGATCTTTGGTCGAAAGCCACTGTTCCGTAAATGCTGCAGTAAACAGTGCTGTCATGGAGAATTCTATCCCTTCTGTTGAAAACGGAAGAACTGCCCCGAGCAGGCTCCCTATGACACTTCCCATGACCCAGTAGCTGTGGTTAAACAGGGACACAAGGAACCTATACCGATTCGGATCGACACCCTCCGGCGTTTCCCCATCACAAAGCAGAGAATACGTCTCATCTGTCAGGGCGAAGATCATATAAGGCTTATATCGGCCCGCGTCTTTGTATTTATCGATCATAGAAATACTGTAAAACAGATGCCTGGCATTCACCATAACCGTCGTAATCGCCGTCGTCAGGATAGAAGCTCCTCCCGTCAGAAATCCTATGCCCACGTATTGCATGGAACCGGCATAGATCAACAGACTCATCGACGCCGCCCATACGACTCCATATCCCGCATTACGCATGAGAATGCCAAAGCCCATACCCAGCACAATATAACCTGCCATGACAGGGATTGATTTGTAAAATGCTTTTTTCATATTTAGGTACCAGGTATCATTACAGAATTGTTAACTTCGTTAACAATTCTGTAATGATACCTGGTACCGCATCACCTCACTATTTTTATCGTAACTCTTTTCTTCTTGCCTGTTCCATCGGTTGCCATGGCCGTAATCTTCACCTTTTTCCCTATTCCTGCTTTCAGTGCTTTCACCTTGCCGGTCTTTGTCACTGTCACATATTTCGGTTTGGAAGAGGACCATTTCAGTTTCTTGTTCACGGGTTTTCTTTTCGTCACTTTGACAACAGCTTTAAGCTTCATGGTCTTTCCAGCTTTAAGTTTCTTCTTGGCTCCCTGGATGGTAACCTTCGTTACAGCACCCTTCATCACCTTTATCTTCCAGGAAGCAGATATTTTCGATCCATCTGTTGCCAATGCTCTGATCGTCACGGTCTTGTCGCCGGCCTTTTTCCTGACACTCACTTTGCCTGATTGGGTAACCGTAGCTAGTTTGGGGTCTGAAGAAGTCCATTTCAACTTCTTGTTGCTCGCATTTATAGGAAGAATCACAGCCTGTAGTTTTATCTTTTTTCCGGCAGCAATCTTCTTAGAAATGCCGGAAAGGGTAATCTTTGATACTTTCACTATTTCAGGTTTATCAGCCTGTTTTTCCGTTGTTGCAGCCGGGGTCTCAGTGGTTGTGGCCGGAGTCTCAGTCGTTGCAGTCGGGTCCTCTGTTGTTCCAGACGGATTCTCCGTCGTTCCGGACGGGTCTTCTTGTTTCGCAGTAATTGTGAATTCCATTTCTACGTCCGTAGGGAGCTTATAATTACTGTTGGAGACGCCTACGGCTGTTGCTTTATACGTTCCGACTTCTTTCTGCTCTCCCTCCACTGTAACCTCGCAAATGTCCTCTCCGATCAGGCCTGTCGCAGTTGCTTTTGGCACATGATTCTGTTCATCGTAGACAAATGATGTTTCGGACCAGGAAAGGCCGATCTCTTTTGGCCCAACTGAAACAGTGAGTTCTCGGGTAAGTGTATTATAATTGCCTGTATCGTCAGGTGTAAATGTGACTGAGAAAGCATTTCCGCCGACATCCCCGACGCTGGCGTCTGCATTCTCCCAGGCCCATCCATTAGACAAGGAAACATCACTGAGTTTCTGTCCGTAAGTAGCGGTCAGATTATCTGGGGTTGTCACTTCAGGATCTACTTTGCTGATCGTCACCTCTCCGAGATACTCGGGAGGCAGGTCATTGTGCGTAGTATCTCCTTTAACGGAAAACCATACATGGTAGCTGCCTGCATCCTTTTTCTTTGGCAGGTTCGAGCTCCACCCCTCTGTCGGAGCATTCTCTCCATCTGTGCCGATCGCATACTGCATGGTACCGCCCTCAACCTCTCCGGCATTTACAAGCGTCAGATCTTCTCCGATATAGGTCAGTTTATCAAGCAATGC
>CACZNZ010000527.1 GCA_902782625.1 uncultured Lachnospiraceae bacterium
AACCTGTGGCGAATAGCGCATTTTGCAGAAGAGAATGAACTCATCGGAATCACCATGCCGCGCAGTCAGTTTTTCGATGTAAAAAAACGACTCGCCATGGCTCACTGCGGTCTCCCGGTCATGTTTCATACGGTAGACGATCCGGAAGAGATCTCGAACATGCTTCAAAAACCCTATGTCTACGGAGCTTATACAGATTTAATAAACTAACTCGAAGGATAGATAACACGGAGACAATCTCATAATATTTAAGATTGGGACAAAGACTCACAGAAAGGAGAAGCATCATGTTACAGGGCAGACCCTGGTATAAAGATCCGGACCGATTGATCTGGATACTTCTTTTTTTGCTGCTGGCTGAGAGATTGCTTCTCTTTTTCCAGCTTGGACCGGACTACATGAGCCATAGTGATGATGATGCATATATAGCATCTGGCCTGTTTTTTGCAGATACAGGTGTGATTGCTATCGACGGACTCCCTGGCGCTTTAACAATGCCAGGAATGGCGGTTACCATTGGAGTCACGTCGCTTTTTGTCGGGGACGGATTAGCACTGTTAATCACGTTAAAAATCATCTGGATTATAATGGGTGTTTTTACTGCCTGGTGGGGCTATAAGACTCTTACTTTGTTCGCCTCTGGATGGGCAGGATTATTTGCAGCCGCACACTTTTTGCTTCCCAACATGGCATGGATGAACCACGTGATTCTGACAGAAACGCCGTATATCTTCTTCTTTTCGATCTGTATCTATGCAATGTTTTATATGAGAAAGGCTGATGAAAAGAAGGGCTTTGTCCTCTATACGGCGGGATTCCTGCTGGCACTGATGTTTCGTTCCAATATTATCCTGCTGCCGCTTTTTACCGGTGTGTATCTGTTGATTACAAAGAAGAACCCACGCCAGACCATTAAATACGCACTGTGCTTCCTTGGCGTTGTTTCCCTGTTTCTCGTCCCTTGGACGATACGGAACTATATCCAATTTGGTGATTTTATCCCCCTTACCTATGGCGCAGGCGATCCGTTATATCTGGGAACATATGAAGGTGTCGGATATCCAAATGACGAAGATTTGGACTATGAAACCAACGTATCCGATGTCATGAAAGACAAGTATGCCGATTATTATGATGAGACCGGAAATGTCAAGGAAAGCCAACACAAACTCTATCTCTATATGATGGAAAGAGGGATCAAAGCACGATATAGAATCAGAGAGTGGTGGAGGTCAAATCCTACAGCCTTTTTGAAATCCTACCTGCTGATTAAACCAAGGCTGATGCTGAATTGGGTATGGGCCTGGGAGGAAGTGTTTGGCGTCACTTACCAGACTCTCCACAGAATCAGCCAGATGAATATGATCTTTTGCTTCTTCACGGTGATTCTTGCCCTGTTTACGAAAAAAATGAGGGAGCCGGTCTTTTTGTTGAGTCTGTTCTATATCACTTCTGTTTATGTATATGCAACTGCTTTCGTTACCGATCGTTATGCAAGCACGCTGATGATTATCCGATACATAATTGCAGGGTTCGGGATGCAGCTTTGCAGAGATACATTTGTTGAACTGAAAAAGCGCCAAGGAGGCAGAATGCTTGGATGAAGAACCAAAAGATATTGCTGAACGGTTTTCTGCATCTGGCAGGAGCCATAGCAGTTGGCATTTTGCTGCTTACCCTTGCCTATTGTATCCCCACGGAAAGAATTCAGAAAAACGTTAAAGAGTCTGCTTTGAACACCATACAGGCTGAAGGGCTGTATCCGGAAATAACCCATTATGCGACCAGTTACCTGGATAACTGGACGGACTCCATCATGCTGGCTGAGGCGGCTTATCCAAACGGAAACACACCGCTTGCTGACGCACTGCAGGTCCCTCGCTATGTTGCGGATGAGTTCCCGAACGAATCACTTGTCAAGTGGGCAAACACGGGAGAGTATACGTACCAAACAACATACCCGCAGTATTGGCACGGCTATCTGATCTGGCTGAAGCCACTGCTTCTGATGATGGACTATGATGGAATACGCATTTTGAATGGAATCCTGCAGACACTGTTAAGCCTGACAGTTGTGTGGTCGCTCTGGAAAAAGGAAAAACGGGAGTATATCTTCCCGTGGCTGATCAGCCTTTTGATGCTGATGCCTGTGGCCATGGCGAAAAGCATGCAATTCTCCAGTTGCTATTATATTTTTGCAATTGCCGCTGTTGCAATTCTGCATACAAACGAAGAAAGAAAGTGTCGGCTGATCTTTCTGTATTGTGGTATTGCCACTGCGTTCTTTGATTTTCTTACATATCCAATCTCAACGTTGGGGATACCAG
>CACZNZ010000528.1 GCA_902782625.1 uncultured Lachnospiraceae bacterium
GGAATCTGAAGACAAATTGCATTTTTACCTAAACGGTTTTTGATCTGATCCACTGCAGCGTAGAAATTTGCACCAAGGATATCCATCTTGTTGATGAATGCCATTCTGGGTACGTTATACGTGTCAGCCTGACGCCATACATTTTCAGACTGAGGTTCTACACCACCCTTTGCACAGAACACACCTACCGCACCGTCAAGTACACGTAAGGATCTTTCTACCTCAACAGTAAAATCTACGTGCCCCGGGGTATCAATGATGTTGATACGATGCTCTAAAGCACCGGGCTTTGGAGCACAATTTTCCTCCAAAGTCCAGTGACAGGTTGTAGCTGCGGAAGTAATTGTGATACCTCTTTCCTGCTCCTGTTCCATCCAGTCCATGGTAGCAGAACCTTCATGAGTCTCACCAATCTTATAATTAACGCCGGTATAATACAGGATTCTCTCTGTCAATGTAGTCTTACCCGCATCGATATGAGCCATGATTCCTATATTCCTGGTTCTCTCAAGTGGATATTCTCTTCCAGCCAAGACTCTTTCCTCCTCATTGAAAATGTATACAAGAAATATGGATGACTGAGGGTGGTCCAACAGTCATCCAGAAAAACCAAACTAGAATCTGTAATGAGCGAAAGCCTTGTTTGCTTCGGCCATTCTGTGCATATCCTCTTTACGTTTCACGGATGCACCAGTGTTGTTAGCCGCGTCCATAATCTCTTTAGCAAGACGCTGCTCCATGGTCCTTTCGCCTCTCTTACGGGAGAACTCTGTCAGCCAGCGGAGTGCCAGTGTCTGACGTCTGTCCGGTCTTACATCGATTGGAACCTGATAAGTAGCACCACCGATTCTTCTTGATTTAACTTCGAGTGCAGGCATGATATTGTTCATAGCATCTGTAAATACTTCCAGAGCATCCTTGCCTGTCTCGGATGCGATACGCTCAAAAGCATCGTAAACGATCTTCTGTGCAACACCCTTCTTACCATCCAACATAATATTGTTGATCAGTTTTGTTACAATTTTGTTCTGATAAATGGGATCCGGTAAAACATCCCTTTTTGCAATATGTCCTTTACGTGGCACGTTTCTTCCCTCCTTAATCAATTGGATATTAAATCATCGGTACTCATGGTTTCCCATGTTCATGCGCGGACATCACACTGTATCTTACGCAGCCAGCAGATAACTTTGCAATTCCGGCATATGAATAGTTCAACGAATGATTCAAAAAAAATTATTTCTTCGGTCTCTTAGCACCGTATTTGGAACGAGCCTGACGTCTGTTAGCGACACCAGCGGTATCCAGGGTACCTCTTACGATATGATATCTTGTACCTGGAAGGTCCTTTACTCTTCCGCCACGGATCAGTACAACACTATGCTCCTGAAGGTTATGTCCTTCACCCGGGATATAGCTTGTTACTTCGATACCGTTGGAGAGACGTACTCTGGCGATCTTACGAAGCGCAGAATTCGGCTTCTTCGGTGTAGCGGTCTTCACAGCTGTACAAACACCACGCTTCTGCGGGGAACTTGCGTCTGTTGCTCTTTTCTTCAGGGAGTTAAAACCTTTCTGAAGAGCAGGTGCTGTGGATTTCTTGGACTGGGAATGTCTTCCCTTTCTTACTAACTGGTTAAAAGTTGGCATGCTTGAAATTCACCTCCGTGCAAATGTTATGTGGCTGCATTTATCTTTTACATACAAGCAGATATACCCGTTATGTCAACAGGTATATCTGCGCGCATTTTAGGATTATAGCTTTTTTATCAGCGTTTGTCAAGTAAAATGAGAGTTTCTCCTTACAGATCCTCTGTTTCTGTCTCTTCTACGGCAACTTTTTCTCCCATATATTCACTGGCTGCATCATAGTCATACTCATCGAGCGTCGGTTCATCGACAGTCTCCGATGAAGACAGATGCAGGTTCCGGTATTTCTTAAGACCGGTACCGGCAGGAATCAGTTTACCAAGAAGAACGTTCTCTTTCAGGCCGATCAGCGGATCGATTTTCCCTTTGATCGCCGCATCGGTCAGCACCTTTGTTGTCTCCTGGAAAGATGCCGCAGCAAGGAAAGAGTTGGTTGCCAGAGAAGCCTTGGTGATTCCGAGAAGGGTTCTCTCACAGGTTGCCGGTTCTTTGCCTTCTGCTTCGAGCATCCTGTTGGTATCCTCAAAGTCGAGGATATCCACATTCACTCCCGGAAGGAAAGGACTGTCGCCCTGTTTCTCGATCTTCACCTTCTTGAGCATCTGGCGTACGATAATCTCGATATGTTTATCATTGATATCAACACCCTGCAGACGGTAAACGCGCTGAACTTCACGCATCATGTAGTCCTGCACGGCCTGCACGCCTTTGATTCTCAGAATATCGTGCGGATTGACCGAACCTCTTGTCAGTTCATCTCCGGCTTCAAGAATCTGGCCGTCTCTTACTTTAACGGTCGCTCCGTAC
>CACZNZ010000529.1 GCA_902782625.1 uncultured Lachnospiraceae bacterium
AACAAAGCGGATGCAGCCGGAACAATTTCCATCAACACAAAAGACAAGATGGCATCAGGAGATACGCTCTATGTCTTCAACGAGCGAGTATTTGATGGCACTGGCCATACCGATTACTCCAGCGAGTTGAACGATGTGACAAAGATCAAGGAGAAGGAAGAGCCTAAAAAAGAAGTAACGCCTGAAAAGAAAACCACACCAAAAACCACACCAGCCGCCAGCGGTGTGCTTCTTGCCCGCATGGATAAGCAGGGAAAGAACGGTGTGAAGTTAACCTGGACCAAACTACCTCAGGCCAAGGGATATGACATTTACTTCGCACACTGCGATACGAATGAGCAGACCTATGACTATAAAAAGGTGAAGACCATCAACAACAATAAAACATTTACATGGAAAAAGGCCGGTCTGAGGAAATACCACTGCTACAAGGCTTATGTTCGGGCATGGGTGAAGAAGGACAATAAGAAGAAATACATCAAATCAAGCCCGACCGTTCATACCTTTATCATAGGGCCGAAAGGCCAGTTTACCAATCCAAAGAGAGTGTCTGTCACCAAGACGGTCATCACGCTTAATAAAGGCAAGAGCGAGAAGATGAATGCCAGGGTTGCCAAACCGAGGAAAGGCCTGCAATATCTGTCTCACAGACATACGGTGAAGCTGCGTTATGTCAGCGCGAACCCGAAGGTAGCGAGCGTAAGCAGTACCGGAAAGATCAAGGCGGTAGGTGCAGGCAAGTGTAAAGTATATGCACTGGCTGTGAACGGAGCACGGAAGGCTGTTACCGTAAAAGTAAAAGAATAAAAGACAGGATGAAAAAAATGAGGAAGAAAACTATTCTGGCATTGGCGGCAGTGTTTGCCGCCATGCTGTGGATGAATCGCCCGGTGTATGCGGCCGAGGGAGATCCTACGATGGTGATGGGCACAACCGTGCTGAGTCAGAACATGAATGAAGATGAAGGAAGGCAGATCGTAGCATTTGCCTCCGAAAAGGATTGGCGTAAGTGGTATGTGATCAGCTATGACGGAACGGGAAACAAGGAGATTGCGAAGGATGGCAAAGGTGTCATCACGCTTTTTCAGGCATTTGTAAATGATGATTGGACGAGTTTCAATGATGAGAATAGAAACTCGAATATCTACAAAGGATCTCTTCTGGAGCAATATCATGATAAGATGGTGAATGGCGGCAAGGAAAGAATACTTACCGAGGCAGAAAAGGAAGCTGTCAGTGTACGAACGCTGGAAGGCGGTAATTCCGCATATCTGTGGCCTTTGTCTGTGGAGGAATTAGCTGAGATGCCCTATTCTTTGAGGACGGACGCCAGGTCTCCATACTGGACGAGAAGCCCTGAAGCACCAGGACAGGTATACATCATTGGTTATCCGAATGCCAATATAGGCAGTGTGATCAATGTAGCAAATGATTGGGGTAACACAGGGTATTTAGGCGTCCGCCCGGCTGTGAACCTGAAACTTTCGTCTATCCTCTTCACCTCTGCCCTGGACCAGGGAAAACAATGCAAAAATCCAGGAGCAGACGGGCTTGAACCCGTTACGAACGAAGCCGGCGATCTTTGGAAACTCACCGTGAAGGACAGTACACGCAATAATTTCAAGACGGAGACAACCGCAATTACTGACGGGATATACGATATCAGCTACAGTGGAGCACTGACCGGAGAAAATGAATTCATCTCCGCTGTGATCGTTGGCAGCAAAGGAAAGATCAAATATTATGGCAATATCAAAAAGCTGCCCAATAAAGCTGACGCCTCCGGAACATTTTCCATTAACACAACGGGTAAGATGGAATCCGGAGATGTACTCTATGTCTTCAACGAACAGATACATTCCGGCGGCTCAACCGATTACTCCAGCGAGTTGATCGAGGTGACACCACCGAAGATCAAAGTTCTGCCGTCCAAGAAGAAAACCACGTCAGCCTCCGGCGGCGTGCTTCTTGCCCGCATGGATAAGAAGGGAAAGAACGGCGTGAAAATAACCTGGACCAAACTGTCTCAGGCAAAAGGATATGACATTTTCTTCGCCCACTCCGATACGGACGAGGAGTTCTTTACTTATAAAAAGGTGAAGACCATCAAGGGCAACAAAAAATTTACATGGAAAAAGGCCGGTCTGAAGAAGTATCACTGCTACAAGGCTTACGTCAGGGCATGGGTGAAGAAAAACGGCAAGAAGAAATACATCAAATCAAGCCCTACCGTTCATGTATTTATTACCGGGCCGAAAGGCAGGTTTACCAATCCAAAGAGAGTGTACGTCACCAAGACGGTCATCACGCTTAAGAAAGGCAAGAGCAAAAACATGAAGGCCAGGGTTGCCAAACCGAGGAAAGGCCTGAAGTACCTGTCTCGCAGTCATGCGCCGAAGCTTCGCTATGTCAGTGCGAACCCGAAGATCGCGAGCGTGAGTAGCACCGGCAAGATTACGGCGAAAGGTGCAGGCAAGTGTAAAGTATATGCACTGGCGGTGAACGGAGCACGGAAATCGGTTATTGTAAAAGTTAAATAATCTTGTAAATGTTGCGTTTTCTCCTTCATCTGTGATATCATAACGGTACTTTGCGTTTGAAGGAGGAAACAGCGATGGCAGTGATTGACTTTCATACTCACATATTACCTGGGATCGACGATGGCAGCAGGAGTGTCGAGGAATCGATGGAGATGCTCATCGAATCAGCCAGACAGGGTGTGGATGTGATGCTGGCGACCTCCCATTTCTATCCGGGAAGGGACAGAGTCGAACGCTTTTTGGAGCGCCGGCGGGGCGCCTATAACAAGCTGCAGGCAGCGATGAAAAAGTCAAGAAGGAAACTGCCCCAGATAAAACTCGGCGCAGAAGTCGCATTTTTTGAAGGAATCAGCAGGGCCGGGGCCCTCCGGGATCTTACGATCGAGGGCACCGACCTGTTGCTTTTAGAGATGCCATTCGGCAAATGGACCACGGCAGATCTCGAGGAGATCGAAGAGATCGTGGATCAGGGAGACGTGCGGATCGTGCTGGCGCACCTGGAACGGTTCCTGCAGGTGCCGGCCAACAAGAAGCGTATCTACGAACTGATGGAGCTTCCGCTTTTCGTACAGGTCAACGCCGGAAGCCTGCTTGACTGGAAGACGAGATCAAAGACCATCAAGCTTCTCGACCGCAAAGGAATCGGCCTGCTCGGCAGCGATTGCCACGGGATACGGCACCGGGTACCGAACTTAAAA
>CACZNZ010000530.1 GCA_902782625.1 uncultured Lachnospiraceae bacterium
AAAGGTCTTTGGATCTCCGGAATGGCAATCTGATTTGCCTCCACGAAGTTTAAAATACTGTTCACAGAATACTGGGTAATCTTGTAGTTATCCATTGTTTTCCCCCCGCGCAATTAGTTTCTCATTTTCTCTAGCTCATCAAATACTACATCATTAAGGACCTTGATATAGGTTCCTTTCATTCCGGAGGATCTTGATTCAATCACACCGGCACTTTCAAATTTACGAAGCGCATTTACAATAACCGACCGTGTAATTCCCACCCTGTCTGCAATCTTGCTGGCTACCAGGATTCCTTCCGTGCCGTCAAGTTCGTCAAATACATGAGTGATCGCTTCAAATTCTGAGAAGGAAAGCGTTGAAATCGCAGATTTCACTATCGCGATCTTTCTGCTTTCCTCTGCATTCTCCTCATTCACAGACCTCATCATCTCAAGACCGACAACCGTTGTTCCATACTCGATCAGGATAATATCGTCAATCTCAAAAGGTTTCTCTTCCCGATACAGAAAAACACTGCCAAGCCGTTCTCCGGCAATGTAGATCGGTGTGATCATGGCCTGGTATCTTCTGTCCTGATCCACCTCAAATCCAAGAGTCTCCAGATTGACATTCTCCTTGGTTGACAATACGCCAAGAAGTCTTTCATTTAGATTTTGATCAATGAGTTCCCCGACATTCGCCGTAATCAGGTTATCGATTGCTTTGGTATCCGCTCTGTTTCTGATTCCAAGAACCTTACCCTTTGCACTGATGACAAGCACATTGGAATACAATATGCCGCTCAGCACTTCACAGATATCATTGAATACGACTTTGTGGGAATTGTTATTGTGTAATAATTTGTTTATCTTCCGTGTCTTATCCAACAAATAAACACTCATAATATTCTCCTGTCTATCAATTACTTTGCCATAAATATTACCATATCCATCACATTTTCACAATGATTATTCCCTCATTTTTTATGAATTATCAAACAATTCTATATCGTTGTCAATTCTGTATGATATTTTGAAATAATTTTAACAATTAAAACAAATGACAAAAAAAGCGTCAGAAGCAAGATGATAAATAATTGCTTCTGGCGCCTTAGATCAGCCTTGTTCAGGAAGATTCTGTACATGACCGCATTCCGGATTGGCACAGACAAGCTTATGGCCTTTTTCCACCATGTAGTCACCACATTTTTCACAGCGGACATTGGATGGTTTTTGCCAGCTCATAAAGTCACAATTCGGATTATCGATACATCCGTAATACTTTCTTCCCTTTTTTGTCTTTTTTAATACGATATCTTTCCCGCACTTCGGACAGGATACACCGGTTTTTTCATAATACGGCATGGTAAATCTGCATTCAGGAAATCCCGGACAACCTAAAAACTTTCCATGGGGCCCATATTTTATGACCATATTCCTTCCGCAGACTTCACATACTTCCTCACTGACTTCGTCAGCAATATCCACTTTTGCCAGATCATGTTCGGCAGCCTCTACAGCCTGCATAAGATCCGGATAGAAATTCTCCACAATGGTTTTCCAATGCACCTTACCCTCTTCGATGCCATCCAGCAAGGATTCCATATTCGCCGTAAAGTTCACATCGACGATGGAGGAAAAGCCGCTTTTCATCATCTCATTGACCGCTTCCCCAAGTTCTGTGATAAAAAGGTTTTTCTTTTCTTTCACGATATACCTTCGGGAGATCAATGTTGAGATAGTTGGTGCATAGGTACTTGGCCTGCCGATTCCGAGATCTTCGAGAGCCTTGACTAAGGAAGCTTCATTAAAGTGAGCAGGAGGCTGTGTGAAATGCTGTTCAGGCAACAATTCCTGCAATGACAGATTGGTATCCTTTGTCAGCTTTTTCATCGGTGTACTGATGGTATTCTTTTCATTATCATATCGATACACATTCTCAAAACCACCAAATATCACCTGAGAACCAGAAGCATGGAAACAATACTCTCCTGCCTTGATCTTGATCGATAATGTCTCATGCACGGAATCTGACATTCGGCTTGCCACAAATCTCATCCAGATTAACATATATAAGCGGTAAAGGTCGTTGGTCAGCTGACTTTTTACCGAATCAGGTGCAATCGTGATATCTGTAGGCCGTATCGCCTCGTGAGCATCCTGTATATGCTTGTTCTGATTCTTTTCCGCCGATGATTGACCTATGAATTCTTTTCCGTAATTCTCTTCAATATAAGCTCTGCATGTGGTATCTGCAGATTCGGAAATCCTTGTCGAATCAGTACGCAGATAGGTAATCAGACCAATGGTTCCTTTCCCTTTGATCTTTACACCTTCATACAGCTCCTGCGCAATACGCATGGTCTTCTGTGGAGAAAAATTCAGCTTTCTGGATGCTTCCTGCTGAAGGGTACTCGTGGTAAAAGGCAGAGGCGGTTTCTTTTTTCTCTGGCTTCTACGTATACTTGTAACATGAAACTCTTCATTCTGAAGTTCTTTAAGGATCTTCTGTGTCTGTTCTTTTGACTTAAGACGTATCTTCCCGTTCTTATCTCCGGTAAGCACAGCCTCGATCGCTTTTTTGCTGTTCGGAGTAAGAAGATTTGCCTGAACAGACCAGTATTCTTCCGGTATAAAACTGTTGATTTCTTCTTCCCGGTCACAGATGATTCTCAATGCAACTGACTGTACCCGACCTGCAGAAAGCCCTCTTTTGATTTTGGACCATAGGATCGGACTGATCTTATAACCCACCATTCTGTCGAGAACTCTTCTGGCTTGCTGGGCATCTACCAGATTCATATCGATATTGCGTGGATGTTTGATCGACTGCTTCACAGTGTCTTTCGTGATCTCGTTGAAGGTCACTCTGGCACATTTTTTTTCTTCAAGATGCAATGCGTGATAAAGGTGCCAGGAGATGGCTTCTCCTTCTCGGTCAGGGTCGGTTGCAAGAAACACCTTATCTGCTTTTTTTGCTTTTTTTCGAAGTTCTGCCAGAACATCACATTTTCCACGGATCGTGATATATTTCGGTTCGAAATCATGCTCTACGTCCACACCGATCTTACTCTTTGGAAGATCGCGGACATGACCGTTCGACGCGATTACTTTATAGGTTTTACCCAAAAACCTCTGTATTGTTTTGGCCTTAGCGGGCGACTCTACAATAACAAGATTAGATGCCATATCGCTTTACACTCCTATCGTAAAGTTTGAAAACTTTATCAATCATACAATACTTTTAATATTTGTGCAAGCAAAAATTTACAGACCTTTGACGTATTGATTCTGTGATTTCTGGATGACGATTCCCTGCAATTCCATCTGAAACAGGATATGGAAAAGCTCTTTTTCACGTAATCCGCTCTCTTTCATGATTTCGTCAAAAGCTTTGGGCTCAATCATATCAAGAAGATTATAAACATTTCTCTGATCCGGATCTGGAATAATCGGTCCGGCTTTTTGGCTGTCTTTGTTTTCCAGATGAAAAAACGCCAGAATATCTTTAGCTGAAAGAACCGGAACTGCTCCCTGGGCAATCAGTTCATTGCAACCTTCACTCATGGGATCTGTGATACGTCCCGGCAGGGCAAACACATCTTTTCCCTGTTCCAGACTCTG
>CACZNZ010000531.1 GCA_902782625.1 uncultured Lachnospiraceae bacterium
GCATAATACTTCCGGTATTATCTCCCGGAAAGGAGACGGAATTGACAGACCGAAAGGACTGGAAGGGAAAACATACTCAACATGGGAATCCCCGACAGAGATTGCTACTTTACAGACTGTTGTAGAAGAAGACGGCGGTGATTTTTCCAAGGTGAAAATGATTCCTAACAATATTACGGATGAGCCGGCAGCACTTCAGGCAAAACAGACAGATGCCGTTTGGGTTTTCTACGGATGGAGCGGTATTAATGCTACTCTGGAAGGTGTGGACTGTGATTACTGGAGCTTTGCGGATATCGATCCTGTCTTCGACTATTACACACCGGTCATCATTGCAAATAATACTTTTCTGCAGGAAGAACCGGAACTTGCTAAGAAGTTCCTTGCTGCGACGCAGAAAGGGTATGAGTATGCGATTGAGAATCCGAAAGAAGCAGCAGATATGCTGATCAAAGGGGACGATACCGGATCTCTCAAAGATGCGAAAGATCTTGTTTATGCCAGTCAGGAATGGCTGTCTGAACGGTATGTAGACGATCAGGCATCCTGGGGTGTGATGGATGAAAACAGGTGGAATGCTTTCTATGCATGGCTTTATAAGAACAAGCTGACGACACATGACCTTACCGGAAAAGGTTTTTCTAACGATTATCTTGCAACTCAGGAGTAATCATGGCATTATTAGAAGCGAAGCATATAACAAAAATCTTTGATGGGAGAACAATCATCGAAGACATCAATATAAAACTGCACCGAGGGGAGATAGTCTCTCTCCTCGGTGTTAGTGGTTCCGGGAAAACAACGCTCTTCCATATCCTGGCCGGACTGACCAGGCCGGAGGAAGGACAGGTCACTTTGAGGGGAGAAGACATCACAGGGTGTCCGGGCAGCATCAGCTATATGCAGCAAAAGGATCTTTTGTTTGCCCATAAGAAAGTGATCGATAATGTGGCTCTTCCACTCATACTTGCGGGGGAGAGTAAAAAGAATGCGAGAGAGAAAGCGAATCCGCTGTTTGCACAATTCGGACTGGAGGGGACACAGATGCAGTATCCAAGCCAGTTATCCGGCGGGATGCGGCAGAGAGCGGCACTACTGCGGACTTATCTTTCCTCTGCTGGGGTGGCATTGCTCGACGAGCCTTTCAGTGCACTTGATACAATCACAAAGTCTCAGATGCACCAGTGGTATCTGGATGTAATGACCAAGATCGATCTGTCAACGTTGTTTATCACCCATGATATTGATGAAGCGATCATACTCTCGGACCGTATCTTCATTTTGAACGGAAGTCCGGGAAAGATACAAAAAGAGATTGTAATTGAGGAATCAAAGCCTAGACCGGAAAATTTTAATCTTTCGGAAACCTTTCTGAATTACAAAAAACAGATACGCCAAGAGTTATAGAAAGAAGGGATACCAGATGTTTCTGTCAGTTATTATGCCTGTCTACAATGGAGAAAAAACCGTAGCAAGGGCAATCGACTCGGTACTATCTCAGTCCTTTGAGGATTTTGAGCTTATCATCGTGAATGACGGCTCGAAAGATGGGACCAGAAAGATTCTTGAAGGATACCAGGATAAGCGTATTCGCCTGTATCATCAAAAGAATGCCGGCGCATCGATGGCGCGCAACTGCGGGATTGATCATGCAAAGGGGCGCTTTGTGGCATTTGTGGATGCCGATGATACGCTTCCGGAAGATGCGTACCGGTATCTTCACCAGATTGCTGTCACACAGGGCGGAGATATGATTGTGGGTCAGTATGAGAGGATGGAAGGAGCAAGTACTTATGACAGTGTCCGGATGAAATCCATGACAGAGACAGTAATGATTCCCAAAAATGATGTGAACATGCTTTACTGCATGAGTTGCTGCAACAGATGGTACAATGCCGCCATTCTTAGGGAACACAAGGTCCGTTTCGTGCCCAGAGAACATATGGAAGATGCGGTGTTTAATTACGAGTTTCTCCAGTATACAAACAGCATCAGTACCTGCCCTCATGTCGTGTATACCTACATAAAACCGCTGGCTTCAGAAGGAACTTCGGTTACGAGAAGCGTGAACCGAAAGCTTCTTGAAAAAGCTCAGGTGAATTTCGACACGATGGAGAGACTGACACAGAGCTACGGAACTCTGTTCCGGGATACCCTGCATTTCCGTTTTATGCATTCGATCTACGGAAATGTATACTACAGACAGTTCTGGAAACTGGATAAAAAGAGCAGAGGAAATATCTCCGCAGTTATGGAGGATCTTTATCAGAAACTAAATCCTGAGGATCAGGAGAAATTCAGCATGTTAAACCATGATATCTTTCGGGACGGATCAATGTTCTCTACGCAGGATTACCTGACGCATCCTCTTTTTACGATCGCGGTAAAAGATATCAGTCCCAAACACATGGAAGCCTTTCTTGCATGCCTCTATGACCAGTCGGAACCATCCTTTGAACTGTGGATCGATCATCGTCTGAAGTCTCATGTTCCCTGGCATCTTAGAAGAAAAGAAAATATCAGTTTTTACAAAAATGACGTTTTTTCTCTGGCACTTGAAAAAGGTGCAGGGAGATATGTGACATTTGTGGAAGATGATGTGTTCTATGAACTTCGTTCTCTGCAGGATGCACTGAAAGAACTTGAGGAAGATCCTGAGCTTTTTGGGGTCTCAGAGAAACCAGTCAGATTTACGCAAAGAGAAATGACCCGGATTGATTGTATGGAGGCTTTATACGACGAAGGGCATGAGGGATTTGATCTGCTGCTTTCCAATAAGATTTTTTCTATGGAAGCTTTACGTACTTCCGGTTTTTCTTTTGAAAAAACGAAAGAAGAAAGAATAGAAATCCTTCGGGATATGAAGATCGGAAAGCTTTCCTGCCCGGCAATGCTGATGGATGTATCGGAAGAATCGATCTGCGCAGGACTTAGTTCTGAACAAAAAGCGCTAAAGCCGGCATCTTCAGTTTCTGAAGAGGAAGAAACGAAAGAGGCAGATGGAGAAAAGAGCCTTTCGAAGCAATACAGAGAAGAGTACCTGCAGGACTATTATCTTAACGAAACCGTAAAAAAAGGAACAGTCCTGATCATACCGGAGGATGATACACCGACATCTTTTGATGATAATCTTATCGCGGGACTCCTTAGTGGAGAATATGGTAAATATAAAGTTTGCTTTTTGACATCAAAAATAGAACTGGATTCCGTCAGGGAACATTTTCAAAAAGCCGGACTCGGAGATGTCGAATTGAGAATCAGAGGAAGGGTCTATCATAAAAAACTGGCAAATGTTGAGACGATCATCGCTGAAAAACCAATGCCATATTGGTGGATCAAGAAACCGGGGCAGCATCTGGTCAGCCTTTGGAGGCAGGTATTTACGGAAGAATATGCATTTACCAGACAGAGAAGTCTCTTTCTATCTGACTGCCTGTATTTTGCATCGGAAGAGATACGAAAAGAGGCGGCTGGTGAGCTTATGAGATTTCTTCCGGGAAAGATTTTTGATGAATCCGAAGAAGGCAGATCACTGGCAGACGCAGTATGCCAATGCTTCGCACAGAGTTTTTCTTTCGAAAAAAGGGGAATCAAACCGGTCATCCTCCTGTCAAAAGATCTGAATCCGGAAGGGCTTTGTACACTCCACGAAATGGAAGAAAATGGAAAGTTTTATGATCGACTCTGTCTGGCAGCTTTCCATTATATGACAGATGAGAGTGGAAACACAGATGAGGCACTTGCTCAGAAGCTTCCTGTACTTTGGTTCCGAGGAATCTCACCAGACAGTTACATGGCAAGAAAGTACTGGCTTGGAGATTTTGCTCCGGAGAAATTGGTGATACTGGACTGTGATAACACTTCTATCATACGTAGCGTAGCCCGGTTCCCGGAACCTGTCGTTTTGATCGTGAATGAAGCACTGTTCCAAAAAGCAAAAGAAGGAGATGACAGGACGCTTTTTGCCCTGCGGGTATTCAGACGGGCAGGAGACGGTATCTACATAAATGATAAAGAGAAAGCAAAGGTTTTATCCGATATTTTAAACACAGAAGTGGAGTATCTTGAAGGACCAGAAGATCTGGAAAAAATCCTGTTATCATAAAGTGATGGAGCAAATGAAAAAATATTGCTTGCTTTTTTGGAATTATAGGAAATAGCAGGACAATTATTATCTATAATAATCAAGATTTTATTTTATCAAATGTTTGACCAATTTGTCGGTTCAATGCTATAATTTAAAAAGATTATTATGCTTTTTTCAATTATCACGCTATGATTTTACCTGTGTAAGTAAAGCTGTGGCGATATATAGCAATGGTGGATGTATAGCGATTATGGTAGAAAGGATGCGTCTTATGAAATATGTAGCAGGAGTAGATATCGGTAATGCGACAACAGAGGTGGCTCTGGCTAAGATCGAGGAAGATAGTCTTACCTTCCTGGCGAGCGGTATTGGCCCGACAACCGGAATCAAGGGAACCTTGCAGAATGTGAACGGTGTATTTGGTTCCCTGAAGAATGCACTTGACAAAGTCGGTCTTGATTTTGCGGATCTTTCAGAGATTCGTATCAATGAGGCAGCACCTGTAATCGGTGATGTGGCGATGGAGACAATCTCTGAGACTGTCATCACGGAGTCTACCGTGATCGGACACAATCCAAGTACCCCTGGTGGGGCAGGCATCGGAACAGGTGTCTCCGTCATGGTAGATGAACTTGGCAGAATCACGGAAGAAAAAGATGTGATCGTTGTGATTCCGAAGTTTATAGGGTTTGAAAAAGCGGCTGAGCTGATGAATAATGCCAAGAAGAATATTCATATTAAAGGTGCCATCATTCAGACAGATGACGGTAATCTGCTGAATAACCGTCTGAATCAGCCTATACCGGTTATCGATGAAGTGCGTATGATCGAAAAAGTGCCGCTGGGCATGGAATGCGCGATCGAAGTAGCACCTATAGGAAGTGTAATCAGCCACCTTTCCAATCCTTACGGAATTGCCACCGTATTTAACCTTTCCTCAGAAGAGACACAGAGAATGGTACCGATTGCCAGATCACTGATCGGCAATCGTTCAGGTGTTGTTATCAAAACACCAAGCGGAGATGTTAAAGCAAGAAATGTCAAAGCAGGATCCGTGACGATCATCGGCGAAAGGAAAGAAGTGACAGTAGATGTCGATGAAGGTGCCGAGAAGATCATGGAGGGTGTGAACTCCGTATCAGATATTATCAATATCAAAGGTGAGAAAGAGACCAATGTCGGGATCATGCTTGATAAGGTCCGCAGAGTTATGTCCAGTCTTACCGGCAAGAAAAAGAGAGACATCATGATTCAGGATATTCTTGCGGTGAATACTTTCAATCCGCAGAGAGTCATCGGCGGTATTGCAGATGAGTTCGCCCTTGAGAATGCTGTCGGTATTGCAGCCATGGTTCGTTCAGATCGCCTTCAGATGGAGATGATCGCTCATACACTGACAGAAAAGCTTAAAGTTCCTGTTTTTGTAGGTGGAGTAGAAGCCGATATGGCAATCAAAGGAGCTCTTACCACACCAGGTACCAGCATTCCTCTGGCCATTGTAGATATGGGAGCCGGATCGACAGATGCGTCTATCATCAACAGAGAAGGAAAAGTGAAACTGATTCATCTGGCAGGAGCCGGTGATATGGTATCACTCCTGATCCAGTCCGAGTTAGGCATTGAAGATTTCGAGATGGCAGAAGATGTCAAGAAGTATTCACTCGCGAAAGTAGAGAGTCTGTTCCATATCCGTCACGAAGACGGAACGGTACAGTTCTTCAGCAAGCCGCTTGATCCGAATATCTTCTCCAAGGTAGTTTTGGTTAAAGAAAATGATGAGCTCATTCCATTGGAAGGACAGGACAATATCGAGAAAGTAAAAGCAGTCCGTGTAGAAGCCAAGAAAAAAGTGTTCGTAACAAATGCAATCCGGGCACTTTCCATGGTAAGCCCGACAGGCAATCCGAGAGACATCCAATTCGTAGTTATGGTTGGAGGCTCTGCACTTGACTTCGAGATTCCGAACTTTGTAACGGATGCACTTTCCGATTATGATATTGTTGCCGGAAGAGGAAATATCAGAGGATGTGAAGGACCTAGAAATGCGGTGGCAACAGGACTTGCCATGGCATGTATGGAGCCGGTAGAATAATAAATAATTGAAAAGAGAACAGCAGTCTATGAATCAGACCAATTGCGTTTGCTGTCTCGGTTCGCGCGCTGATTATCCGCCATTCGCGCAAACTCGCTTGCGCTCGGACAAGCGCTCGGTGGCGGACGCTAGCGCAAACCTCAACTACGCAAACTAAGCAAATGGTCTTCTTCCATAGGCTGCTGTTTTCTTATGCCGAAAAACTTCTGTAGTTTTCATAGATTGCTATGCTGCCCGCCAAGAAGACAGTGAATAATAATAAGTGACTGGATACCGTCAGTGGGGAAATGAGGCGGCCCCTTCGATCTTCCAGGCCGGCAGATTCCATTCCCCTTCCGGTGTTGTGCTTCTAATTTTCCTTCAAGGTATTCCTGAAGAGCCAGACGCTTTAAGGATTTCCGTAGTCAATCGCTATATCCTTGTCAAAGCTAATGTATATATAAAAGCAGCCTGTGGGGCAGACCATCTGTATAGTTTGCGTAGTTGAGGTTTGCGCTAGCGTCCGCCACCGAGCGCTTGTCCGAGCGCTAGCGAGTTTGCGCGAATGACGGATCATCAGCGCGCGAACCGAAACAGCAAACACAGGAAGGTCTGCCCCACAGGCTGCTTTATTCTTACCTTGCATTCGACCCGGAGCAGAATCTTCTGATCACGGGAAGACTGCAGAATTTTTTGATCAGTCCCACATAGCGGTGGGCTTTGTTCTCTACTTCGATGTCGCTGTCAACGTATTCCAGATAGTATTGGCTATCCTTAAGGATCATGGCGGTCAGTTTGTCGCCAAAGACACAGCCGGTATCGATGCAGATGGCAC
Source organism: uncultured Lachnospiraceae bacterium (assembly GCA_902782625.1). Classification (GTDB taxonomy): domain Bacteria; phylum Bacillota; class Clostridia; order Lachnospirales; family Lachnospiraceae; genus Anaerobutyricum. Next base: position 6,994 of record CACZNZ010000531.1, read on the forward strand.
CATTTGAGGGGAGAGGATTCCACTCATGGTAAGGAAGGAAAATGCCGCTTTGTCCGCCACCGTCGTAATAGGTGGGTTCATCAAGCGGGGTGTGTCCGATGATGGTGATCTTTCCTGCATAAAGATTCTTTTTGGAATAAGAGTGATCTTTTACCATCAGTTCCATGCTGTTTTGATCGAGATCCTCATATTCTACAGCAGCATGGACGCATCGATAATCCTCATCTTTAAAATATAGAGGCATATTGGTAAGAATCCAGGGAATATAGCGTTCCATACGGTCTTTGTGTTTGGCAAAGGAACGCAGGGTGGCTGTTTTGCCGACAACTCGCCAGATCATTCTGGTGTCGAGGGCCTTTGACTGTTCTACCAGCATCTGTTCATGATTACCACGAATCATAAAAAATGTGTCTGGATTCTTTTTTTTGTGGCGGATGGCCCACTGGAGTACCTCATACGAATAGGGGCCGCGGTCCATCAGGTCTCCCAGCATGATCAGACGATCTTTTTTTGCCCGGTATCTTACCTTTTGGAGAAGCGCGATCAGTTCATCATAACATCCGTGAACATCGCCGATAATGATTGTTCTCATAGGTCTGTCTTTCTTTTTAGAAGTCCCTCATAAGGAGAGGGATATAGGTTTTTTCAAAATGAATGATCATATCAATGAAATCATCGACTGTCTCAAAACGATCCCGGTTCAGAATCAGTTCATGATCCAGGAGGACTGCCATGGTCATCGCATAGCGCTGGCCGTCTTCGTCTTCGATTGCCGGATACTCCGGAAGTTGATGAATACTTGTAGTGCGGCACCAGTTGGTGATGGCTGCATAACCCACGGAATCCTGGAGCATTTCCTTAAGGAGAGCATTCTGGAAGTATGGCTGTCCTTTGTATTCTTTTTTTGCATCTTTGTCCCAGGAAGTAATGAAGGTTTTGTTATAGCTTTCAAAGAGCATCTTGATCGTGGAGAGCAGGTACGCTTTACACTGTTGTCTTTCTTCTTCTGACGGATAATGTTTAAAACATGCAGCACAGTAAGCGGCAATCAGGCTTCCTGTGAAGTATCCCATATCATAGCCGAACGGTCCCATGAAAGAGAATTCAAAATCAAGCATTTTAAGACCGGTATCAGACAGGAAGACGTTGGACGTATGGAAATCTGCATGGATCAGGCAGTCTGAATGGGACATAAAAGTCCTTCTCAGGATCAGACGATTGGTCTGACAGGCAGGATCATCGGTGATTTTCCGGAAACGTTCCCACTTGTGGTATTCCTCTTGATTGAGATCGGTACCGAAACGATCCAGGAAGATGCCGTCCTCCATAACCTGTCTTACTTCTGTGTTCTCGAATTTTGACTGGAGACCTCTGAATTCAGAA
>CACZNZ010000532.1 GCA_902782625.1 uncultured Lachnospiraceae bacterium
ATCATCCAGTCTGTGATAACGTAAGGTCGTGAAATTCTGCTGTTTTCTGATGTCTTCAAGCATCCGCGCATACCTCTTGCTTGTCGGGTCCGCATATTCGGCGAGCACCTCTGCGGAGACATCTCCCTCCCGCTCTTTAATAATCCTGCGGGCGATCAGATCCATATCGGAAGTGGATCTGGAAAAGTTCAGATATTTACAGCCATAGAGGAGTGGCGGGCATGCCGGTCTGACATGAACCTCTTTTGCTCCGCTCTGATAAAGGAATTCCGTTGTCTCTCTAAGCTGAGTACCCCTTACGATCGAATCGTCGATCAAAAGAAGCTTTTTATTCTGAATCAAAGACTTCACCGGAATCAGTTTCATCTTTGCAATCAGGTTACGCTGGCTCTGTCTTGTCGGCATAAATGATCTCGGCCATGTAGGTGTATATTTGATAAAAGGTCTTGCGAAAGGAACTCCGGATTCATTGGCATATCCTATTGCATGAGCCGTTCCGGAATCCGGCACACCTGCGACAATGTCAGGTTCTACATTTTTATCATCTCTTTTTGCAAGCATACATCCACATTTATATCTCATCTCCTCCACATTCACCCCTTCGTAGGACGAATTCGGATATCCAAAGTATACCCAGAGGAAAGAACAGATCCTCATCTTTTCCTGAGGTTCTGAAAGCACTTTTACTTCATCAGCAGTAACGAAATCTATCTCTGCAGGCCCCAGTTCCCTGTAATCCTGATAGCCCAGATTCACATAAGCAAAGTTCTCAAAAGAGACGCACATTGCATCATCCTTTTTCCCGATGGCAAGCGGTGTCCGTCCATACCGGTCTCTGGCTGCATAGATTCCATCTTTGGTCATAAGCAGCAGCGTCATGGATCCATCCACCACTTCCTGCACAAACTTTATGCCTTCTAAGATAGAATCCTTCTTACAGATCAAAGCAGCAATAAGTTCAGTAGCATTGATCAGCCCGCCGCTCATCTCCTGAAAATGTGTATGTCCATTATCATAGACATATTGCAGTAATTCATCAAGATTATTGATTTTCCCTACTGTCGTAATTGCAAAACTCCCGAGATGAGATTGCATCATCAAAGGCTGTGGTTCATAATCAGAGATACATCCGATTCCCATATGCCCTTCCATCTCATCGATATCCTTCTCGAACTTAGTCCGGAATGGTGAATTCTCGATATTATGGATTGCTCTTTGGAAACCCTGCTCTCCATATACGGTAATTCCTCCTCTTCTCGTACCAAGATGAGAATGGTAATCAACGCCATAAAACAATTCCAGTGTACAGTCACGCTTGGCAACAACGCCAAAAAGTCCTCCCATGTTTGGTCCTCCTGTAATCATCAGGCTATAGTAACATTGTATAAAAAACAACAATTAATTATAGCATAGCTCTATGTTAAAGTCTATGTCAAAATCCCCCATCAGTTTTTGGGAGCCGGCATCGAGTAATAAAAATGTAGGCACTGACAACCATGATTCCCGTCACTGCCCATGTGACAGGATACACCATCATCAATGCAAAAAAGGTGTGATAAATCTCACATACCGTCTGAATCCATACCAGCCTTAAAACACAGGTGCCAAACACCGTTAACATGGCTGGTGTCGTGGAATATCCATATCCTCTTAGTGCCGAACCAGTCACTTCATAAGAACTTGCCATCCACTGGAACAAAAGAACATACCTGAACCGCTGCATGGCATAATATGCAACCTGTGCATTCGCAGTAAACAACGGTACAATAAAACTCCTACCAAGATAAAATCCCACATTGCAGGTCATACAGCAGATTACTGCAGCCACAAGACATATGCGATATACTTTTTTACAGCGTTCCATATTACCGGCTCCATAATTCTGCCCAATAAAAGTAACCGCTGCCTGATTAAACCCATTGATGGTAAAATAACAAATGAATTCAAAATTGACTGCCACAGCAGAACCAGCCACCACTTTTGAACCGAAACCGTTAATAGCCGACTGGATAAAAACATTGGAAAAAGAGAACACCATCCCCTGCAGTCCGGCCGGAATGCCGATCTTCATGATAAAAAGAAGCTGCTCTTTATGTATGGCAAGTCTACGGGGCGCAAACCGCCAGTCACCTTCTTCGTGATATAGATACCACAGCACCATGGCAGCACTGATCACATTGGATAGTACGGTTGCAATCGCGACACCTGAAACGCTCATGTGACAAACCACAACAAAAAACACGTTCAGTATCGCATTGATCATACCGGAAAGAATCAGGCAAAACAAAGGCCTTTTTGTATCACCGATACTTCTTAATATGGCTGCCCCGAAATTGTAGATCATGATTGCCGGCATACCCAGACAGTATATTCTAAGATACAGCACAGAAAGAGGCAGCACATCTTCCGGCGTGGACATGAGCACCAGAACCGGTCTGGCAATGAGATTACCGAAAATGAGCATGGCAATACCACTGATGAATGCCAGCAACATGGAGGTGTGGACTGCATCGCTGATCTTTTTTCGGTTGTTTTGACCCACGTATCGGGCTATGATCACATTTGTTCCTACAGACATACCAATAAAGAGATTCAACATCAGTGTAATGACCGCTGCATTACTTCCTACCGCAGCCAGTGCTTCACTGCTGGCAAATCTTCCGACCACAGCAACGTCCACCGCATTAAACAATTGCTGCAGAATACTGCCTGCTGCAATAGGCAGGGCAAACAGAAGAATCTTATCCCAGAGACTTCCTTCCAGCATATTTATTTCGTTGGTTGTTTTATCAAATCTGCCATGTCTGTTCATAAAGACAGTATACCATGATTCTGTCTTCAGTTTCTACGTCTTCCAGGGAAAAATCTTTGACTATATCCTGTGAATATGGTAATGTAAATTATAATAAAACACCAAACTTAAGGAGGAGATTACAATGAAAAAGTTAGTTCTTGTCAGACATGGCGAAAGCGAATGGAACAAGCTTAATCTGTTTACCGGATGGACAGATGTTGATCTTAGTGAGAAGGGACATCAGGAAGCAGCACAGGCAGGTGTTGTCCTGAAAGAAGAAGGATATGATTTTGATATCTGCTATACTTCCTATTTAAAGAGAGCCATCCATACGCTCAACCATATTCTTGACAGCATGGATCGTAACTGGCTTCCGGTTGTGAAGTCCTGGAAACTCAATGAGCGTCATTACGGTGCTCTTCAGGGACTGAACAAATCCGAAACAGCTGAGAAGTACGGCGAAGACCAGGTTAAGATCTGGAGACGTTCCTTTGACGTAAAACCGCCGGCACTTGAGCCTGACGATGAAAGAGCAGCACAGAATCAGGATATGTACCGCAATGAAGATCCTTCTGTACTTCCTTACAATGAGAGCCTGGAGACAACCATTGAACGCGCTGTTCCATATTTCAATGAAGTGATCAAAAAAGACATGGAAGCCGGCAAGAGAGTTATCATTGCTGCACACGGCAATTCTCTGAGAGCTTTGGTTAAATACTTTGATAATCTCAGTGATGAAGAAATCATCAACGTAAACATTCCTACCGGTGTTCCGCTGGTATACGAATTCGATGATGATTACAATGTAATCAAGAGTTATTATCTTGGAGATCAGGAAGCATTGAAAGCAAAGATGGATGCTGTTGCTAACCAGGGTAAAAAGAAATAATAATCAAGTTACTGAACAAACCGCAGCGGGTTAAGAACACCCACTGCGGTTTGCTATATTTTCAGATTCTCATGATCAGTATATTGGCCAGTCCCAGCAGCAATCCAATCAATGCACCGATATTGACAACTGCCGACAGCTCTTTTTTCATAATATGCAAAACGATTTCTTCGAGTTCTTCCACTTGCATGGAATTGATCTTATTTTGGACAATCGTGGAGAAATCAAGTGTATCCAGTATATCCACCAGGTGACTCTGAACCGCCTTTTCATATAATTCCCAGATCATTTCCGGAAGAGAAAAATCCCACCCTTCCAGCGAATAGATCAGATCTCTGCACTGTTTGTTCTGCAGATTCAGAGATTCTTTCTGCACCTCCATATCAATCATGGGATAAAGTTCCGTATCCAGGTATTCCTGAACCTTATTCTCAATCTCTTCTGCAAGCTTATCCATAAAAGAGCCGCTAAGAAACATTCCTACCATAGAGTCAGCCAGTCTGCTTTTTGCTTCTTCTACGATTTTCTCTGCCAGGAGTTTTGCAGGATCTTTCTCTGAAATCTTTGTCCGAAGATAATCAGAGATATCTTCTTCTGTCTGGGCAATGATATCGTTAAGACTGTCCTGATCTACAACATGCAGTACTGCCTGCCGAAGCGTCAGATCAGAAGCCTTTCGTTCATTCGTCCATTCTTCAACCGTCTGAAACATCTTCTGTTTGATCTCTTCTGAAAGAAGCGTCTCTCTCATAACTTCTTCGTTCAGAAGCTGCTTTTCGATTACTTCGCCCGCTGCCTTAGCCAGCCTGGGTTTTCCTTTCGGTATCACTCCCGGCGTAAAAGGAAGCCGGATTCCAAAAAGTCTCTTTTCATAGTGAGGAAAAAAGAGCATCTTTACAGCAATCCAGTTTGTGATATACCCGATTACTGCACCAACAAGCGGTACCGCAAGATATTTCCACATCATGTATTATCCTTCCTTTCTAATCCATCCCGAAATCTGTCCAATATATCTTTATAATGATTTGCCTGTACCTGATAATAGCTGTCCCATTCCTCAGGCAGCAAAGAAAGATTGTCTCTTTGCAAAAATCTGTCGTCCATCAACAATATCGTTCCGATATCTTCCGGACTGCGGATCACCCTCCCGGCTGCCTGAAGTACTTTATTGATTCCCGGGAAACGGTAGGCATAATCATATCCATTTTCATGCTTTTTATTAAAATACAACCGGATCATCTCCCGCTCCACACATATTTTCGGAAGACCAGTTCCAACGATCATCACGTGGACCAGACTCTCCCCCTGCAGATCGATCCCCTCGGAGAAAAGGCTGCCCAGTACACAAAACCCAAGGACAGGTTTATCCTTTTTTTCAAGGAACTGCCCTAAAAAATCTTCTTTTTCATTCTCTGTCATGGATGGGGACTGAATGACCATATCTGCTGTAATAGAGACTGTACTGTCTTTCACAATCCGGTAAACCTCTTCCATCATCTCGTAAGAAGGAAAAAAGATCATAGTGTTTTCCGGCATGGATTCTATGGTAATCTCCACATATCGAAGTATGTGACGATACATTTCCTCATTTCTTCTGGTATACCTGCTGGTCACATCCGTTGTCACGCTGATCAGGCGGTTTTCTCCAGGAAAAGGCGAAGATATACTGTACGCCTTCCAGTTACTGTCTCCTCCAAGCAGTTTCCGGTAATATCTGATAGGAAGCAATGTTGCTGAAAAAAAGATATTCGCATGGCTCTTTTCCATCAGTTCTCCTATCTGTCCGGAAGGATCAACACAGAACAGACTCAGGCTGAAAGAACGTCTCTGCCCTTGTGCATAGATCAGATACCCTTCATCGATTCCTTCCAGCATACCGTAAAAATGAGCAAGGTCAAAATAGAATTCTGTCACATCTTCTCTTTCCTGAAAATGTGGATGATCTTCCAGATACTCTTCCAAAGGCCCCAGCAGATTCAGTAGAGGAAAAGTCACCCCGTCGATATGCTCTACCATGAAAGCCCTTCCCAGGATTTTTTCCTCCTCAGAAGGTACGTTCTCTTTATAAACCGAAGACAGTTCTCTGTCAAGGCTCTGGATTTTCCTGAAAATTCCCTTGGATTTTTCCCGGAAGAATCTTTTCATGGCAGACACTTTTTTGCGGTCGATGACTGCGCTGTACATATCTCTGGCTCTCTCCAAAAGATTATGCGCTTCATCTACAAGGAGCAGGGATTGTCTGCCTTTCCCTTCCGGCAAAAGACTGGTGCGGCTGACATGAGGATCAAAGACATAATTATAGTCACATACTATTATATCTGACCATCTGGCCGCCTCAAAAGACAACTCGTACGGACAGACCTGGTACCGACTACTGTAGTCAAGCAAAGTCTGCCTCACAATCTCAGTCTCGTGACAAAGCATTTCAAATAAAGCATCATTAATACGGTCATAATGCCCTTTTGCCACAGGACATATCTCCGGGTCACATTCTGCGGAAGGCTGAATGCAGATTCTGTCTTTGGCAGTGATAACAGTCTCATGCACACAGAGACCCTGATTTATCAGCAAATGTACCGTATCCTGTGCAACAGTTCGTGTAATGGTCTTCGCGGTAAGATAAAAGATCTTGTCAACTTGCCCCTTTCCCAGCTGCCAGATTGCAGGATAGAGAACTGAAATTGTTTTTCCTGTTCCTGTAGGTGCCTGGAAAAAAATCGTATCTCCCTTATCCATAGTCTGATGAGCTACAGCCGTCATCTTTTTCTGCCCTTTTCGAAACGAAAATGGAAAATGAAGCTTTTTGATACTCTCTATCCGTTGCTTCCTGAATTTCATATAATAGGAGGCCCATCTCCTGAATCCATACTCCACCTGTTTAAACCAGACTAAAAAAAACTCCCTGTCATAGTCGGCAATAATCCGGTGAATCTCCTCTGTTTCCATATTGCAGTAGGTAATCTGAACACGCATATTGTCTTTGTCCTGCTGCAGTGCATACATGCAGGCATAACATAGAGCCTGTGCAAGATGAAGTGGCTCTGCTTCCTCTATTTCTCTGACATCTTTATAAACACATTTGATCTCATCGATTACCGTATTACCGTCAGGCAAAGAATCTATACCGTCCGCCCTTCCTTCCAGAACCAGCTTACACCCGTCTCCTTCCCATTCAACCTGTAAAGAGACTTCGCTCTGATAAGAAGAAGGCTGTGCTTTCTGAATCTTACGGTGGAGTCTTCCCCCCTCAAGCATCGCTTCCTGATTGGCTTTTACAGAAGCGCCTGTCCGGATATCTCCCTGCCGGAATAAAAACTCCACCAGATTTCGAACCGATATATGTATTTCTCCATTTCGATACTGGAACATTTATTCTCCACCAGGCCTTTCCTTCGATAAAATCAGGATAAAAAGAAAATGTCCACAATGAGGGGCAAAACTCATTGTGGACATCTCCTGTATAATACTAACCTTTAACTTAGGGGATTACAATATTATCATAACGCATATTTTTAAAACTTTCATGTTAAAATCATATAAATTTTTGTTTCATTCAAAAGAATTAAATGTTCTCATCGATATAAATAACAAAATGTTCCCATAAGTTAGGTATTATGTTCACAAATCTTTTGTCTCACCAATCTGATGTCAGTTCTCATCAAAGATGTGAAAGAATAGCCGGAATCAACTGTTTCTTCCTGGATACAACGCCATCAAGCTGCGCAGAATGATCTCCCGGCGTCACATTAAATGCCTCAGAAATGACCTCTTTACTCATATCGCCAACCATAAGAAGCTCTGTGGATTCAGTCAAAATATTGGTCATCATAAAGAGAACCATATCGAGTCCATTACTGGATCTCACTTCTTCCATATATGGCAGAAGCTTTTCTGCACAGGAAGAAAGTTCTTTCTTATTCATAGAACTAATCTGTCCGACACCAAAGTTCACTTTCTTATCACTGAATTTCTTGAAATCCTGATAAAAGATCTCATTAGCTGTCTTGGAGCGCAGATTACTTCCTGCATCAAACATACTCATGGCGTAATCTTCAATATCAACATCAGCAATAGAGGCAAGTCTCTCCGCCGTAATTCTGTCGAGTGGTGTACATGTAGGTGAACGGAACATCAACGTGTCTGAGAGAATCGCTGAAAGCAAAAGTCCGGCAATCTGCGGCGGGATCTCAACAGCATTTTCATCGTACATCTGAGTAACGATCGTAGCCGTACATCCTACAGGCTGGTTTCTGAAATACAGTGGTGCAGTGGTTTCAATATTACCAAGACGGTGATGATCAATGATCTCGATGATCTCAGCCTGATCAAATCCTTCTACTGCCTGTGTCTTTTCATTATGATCGACCAGAATCACTTTTTTCTTCTCCAGATCAAGAAGATTTCTTCTGGAGATAACCCCAACATAATTGCCGTGATTATCTGTAATCGGGAAATCATGGAATCTCTGTTTAGCCATGATCTCCTGAATATCATCGATAAAATCGGATGTCCGGAAAGTAAGCAGATTATCATGAGTCATAAAATGCCTTACCGGCATACTGTGATTGAGCAGTCTTGCTACAGTATAGGTGTCATAAGGAGATACAATGACTTTACAGTTATGCTCTGTAGCCATCTTGCGAATCGTCTTCGATACCACAGCACCGGTACAGATAATGATACACTGTGCGTCCATCTCAATGGAACAAAGCTGAGCCTCATAACGATTGCTCAGTAATACAAGATCTCTCGGCTCGATATAGCTTTCAAGCACATCAGGATTGGCCGCCGCAATGACCACTTTACCCTCATCGAAGCTACCTTCCATATCCCCGACAATCATTTCTCCGTCAATCGTCTCGACAATGTTCTTATAGCTGGTATGTGCCTCTGAAAGGATCATATTGTCATAGACATCCATATTTGAAAGGGCAATATCTCCTATGGTTATGATTCCATCAAGCTTTTCCCCATCCAGGATAGGAAGAGAAACAATTTTCTTCCTCCTCATCAGATACCATGCATTTTTCAAAGAAAGATCCCTGTCTATCCCTTCCGGTCTGTTGATCTCTATATCCGTCACCTGTGGCCGGATATCTGCAATATACTGAGGATGTTCCGCATTGAAATGTTTCAGTACAAACTGAGTTTCTTCGTTGATATGGCCCGCCCTGGAAGCAATATACGTTGTCTGATCTCCATTCTTTTCGCTGATCTGGTTTTTCAGATAAGCATAGGAAATCGCCGAACAGATACTGTCTGTATCGGGATTTTTATGTCCGATGACATATACTCTATTGTTCTTTGCCACTTGTAATCCTCCTTTTTAAACTCGCTTCCCACCCTCTAAGATGGTAAACGCCTTCTGCCTCTTTTTTATTTCTCTCTCATGAAACATCTCTCTGAATTCTTTTCTGGAATGCCCTTTATATTCAAAAACCGGAATATGTTCATAGAGAGTCTGGAAAGCTTTTTGTGCTTTTTCTCCTGCTTCTTTCGTATGAAATTGGACTTTACCCAATTCTCCACTGATAAATTCATACTCTCTACCATTCTGCGTCATATCTACCAGTGTACGAATCATTACGGTTCCCTGGTAATAATCCAGGGAAGATTCTTTATAAAGAAGGAGTGCCAGGTCCTGTATTCCGGGCCAGCGGTTATCAAGTCCGGTTCCCTCGCTTAGATAAAGCAGGTCATCCAGTTTCAGTTTCTTATAGGGGATATCCTTATGCTGCTGCAGATACAACACGAGCAGTTCTGTATTCTTCACAGTGTGATACTGAAAATATGCTTTCCGCCCATAAATGTCCTTCATCACAGAACCAAATGCCCAAAAAGAACATCTTCCCATCAGAAAATCCTGGAATTCTTCATATCCTACCAGAGAGCTTGATACCCTCAGAAACATCTCATGCAAGACCTTAATATCTATAAACCCATAGTAGTACATAAAGCCACAGATAATACGCTCCCACTGAGTATGCCTTTCCATGAGAGCCTGGCTTTTTTTGCTCTTAAAAAGAAAGTAAAATCTTTCTTTCATTTCACGAATAATATAAATTGTCTCTTCATCAGCTGCCCTGTGATAAGTGAGGATTCCAAAAAGCCGGATGTATTCCATGTAATTCCAGCGGACATTGTCCATATCCACTTCATCATTCTCCCACACTTCCAACAGAAAATGAATCATTTCTTCGGGAAAGATCGTAAGCATCTTCAAAGGATATTCGCACATATCATCGTAGAGTGCGATGAGATAGCTTTCCTTAGGGAGACCTTCTTCAAATTCGATATGGACTCTTCCAAGTATTGATTTGACCGTCTCGACGGGCGTGGCTGACATAATGCTTACGGCATTCCATTCTGACATTTCTACTTTTGCCATGCACACCACACCTCCTCGTAGTCTCCTGAATCTCTAATTAATTAGCGTCCACAACATTTCTTATATTTCTTCCCGCTGCCGCAAGGACAGGGATCATTTCGTCCTACTTTCGGCGGTTTAATGACAGTATTGGATTTTTTCTGTTCCAAATATAGTTCTTTTCTACGTGCCTCCGGAATCAGATCGTTCCATTCTTCCAGTTCATACAGCCATTCTGCTTTGGCAGCAACCATGTTCTTATAGAGCTTTTCCATATCATAATCCAGCGAAACCTTAGTATCCTCCACCATCTCTTCGATAGGATTCGGCTCCTTCAGACTGTCATTGATCCCATCAAGATAACCAACAAAATAGGTTAATTCCATCCCGAATTTGTCTGCCAATTCACGAACAGTTCCGGTTACCGGCTCATCAGGAGTCTTTAAAATCTGCTGATAGACTTCTTTCTCCTGTCTGAAATAATTTACCCAGAACTGCTGTCCTTCTCTTGTTCTGTCGTCATGACTATATGCAAAATCTCTCCATTCCTTTAATAATGACATGATATTAATTCCTTTCTGTTTCAATCGCTAAAGACTATTTTAGTATAGCAAAATCCCATGAATAGTTCAATGTTTAAGAAATGATTTCAAAAAAAGAAAAGGAGCTTTTCAAGCCCCTTCTCTTCTCACTCCTTATTTAGAAAAGAAATACTTTTCCGGAGTTATTATCATTGATTACATAATATGCGGAAGCATCTTCCGGTTTAAGATATACATTAAGAGTCTCGATCTCTTCTACCTTATGTCCTTCTGCTGCATACTGTTCTTTGATACGGTCAATGATGACAGACATCTTAGATTCATTACCCTGATACTGAATAAATACCTTTGGATGAGCAGTCTTGGATTCCACTTTTTCCTTGATGGCTGTTTTTGCTTTCTTCACTGTCTTCTTTGTCTTTGCAGCAGCCTTGGTTGCTGTTGCTTTAGCAGTTGTTTTTGCTTTAGCCTTAACAGCTGTCTTTTTTTCTTCAGCCTTTTCTTCTGTTGCTTTTTCTTCTGTCTTCTTATCTACTGTCTTTTTAACTGTCTCTTTTTTTGTCTCAACTTCTGCAACTACTTCATTAGTTTTCTTTTCAGCTTCCGCTTTTTTTGTTGTTTTTTTCTGAGCCATAATTACACTCCTTTTTAAAAAAATCTATATATAAGCAAAAAAACTGGATAAACCAGTTTTTTCAAAGCACGAGACGGGATTCGAACCCG
>CACZNZ010000533.1 GCA_902782625.1 uncultured Lachnospiraceae bacterium
CAAGGGACCGAGGATATAACGATGCAGATACGTGTTGATATCCATACCGGCTGCAATCTCGACGACACGTCCGAGAACGAGGGAAGACAGATTCGAATAAACCCACATCTCTCCTGGCTGTGCAGCAATTGGCATGGTACTGAGTGCATCAATGTATTCTTCCAGTGTCTGGTCAAGAGGATGCATCGTATCAATGATTCCAGCCTTCTTGTAACAGTCAGCGCAGTAGACGCATCCCGGATGTCCGCTTTCAGCAGATTTGATCGAAACGATGCCAGATGTCATGGTAAGAAGATCATGGATGGTAATCTCCCTTTCAGGATCTGTCAGATGGATGGATCCATCTTCCGAAGGTTTTGCCACCTTTGTATTCCCAAAGGCAGGTATATAATCCGAAAGGTTGTCGGAAGGCATGACCAGACCACGGTCGAACAACTGCATCAGTGCGACAGCGCTGATCGTCTTTGTCATGGAAGCAAGACGGAATATGGCATCCTTCTTCATGGGAACACCCTCTCTGGCCTGTCCATATGCCTTAAACTGTGCGATCTTTCCATGTCTGGCAACCAGTGTTACCATCCCTTTCATTATATTTTCATCGATTGCTCTTTCCATCACCTGATCAATATAACCTAGATTATTTCCCGAAAGCCCCACTGATTCCGGTACAACGATTTTTGGTATGCTTGATTTCATTACTGTATTCCTCCCAACCAATGTAATGTGTACATCACGAAAAAAGGAGCCGCCCTCAGGCAACTCCTTTATCATCATCTTTTATTCATGAATGATCTGATCACAGATCGAAAGCAGAAGCTGTGCAAACTGTGCCTGTGTCATATGCTTCGCATAGAATTCCTTCCAATTCCAGAGATAGAAAGCTTCTACTTTTGATTCCTCGACCGTCTCGTCTTTTTCCCAGTCGTACTTGATCGTATCTAAATAATCCGGTGCAATATCCTCTTCCACCCAGGCCATCAAGGCCTTCATCCCGGCAGAGTTGCTGACGATCGGCCCGTCCCAGTCATACAGGGCATGTCCCCCATGTGGCGGGAAGAATACGCGGAAGTTCTCATTCATCTTCTTTTCCGAATCAAAACAGTTCCACACCTTTTTATAGTAGTCATACGTCAGGCGGTTCGGTGAAATGTGATCTCCTGTCCCGTGAGTGATAAAGAGCTTACCGCCTCTTTCTGCAAATGCGGTGATATCAGGATCATAGAAATCATAAGAGGCAAATTCTTCTTTGTGCTCCCGGTAGATACGGTCGAACTCTTCGTAAGTACAGTCTTTAAGCTGCCACTCAGGATCCTTGACAAGCCATCTGAGCCATTGGAGCGCAAATGGAATCACTGCCGGCTGGCCGTTTTCCTTGATACGCAGATAACCGAACTTTCTCGGGCCTACCGGCCACTGCGTGATCTCCGGTCCGAATCCGTAAGTGATCTGTGTTCCGTCCAGGAGTGTCGGTCCTGCCCATACTTTTTCCATGACACGGATGTCTTCGTCCGTGATCGGCCCTTTTTCGGATGGATATCCGGAAAGTCTGGTCAGGTATTCAAGCCAGCAGACCGAATGGTAGTCAAAGGCCACCCTTGAGGAACAGTCCATCAAAAGAGCCAGTTCTTTAGCTGCCTTGTATTTCTCGAGCGGAACCTTGTGTTCTTCATTGTAATAAACCAGGGGTGCCCAAAGGCAGGAAAACATCAGATTATAGTAATCATAGAGCGGACCGTCGGCCCACAGACCGTCATAGTCTTCCGGGAACTGCTGTGCTTCGAGCAGAACCTGTCTTCCTCCACCGGAAGTACCATGCATATAGCTCTTGTAGATGCGGGTGTCATAGGCAGCTTCGATGACTTTCTTTGCCGCAACCGTCATAGAGTGGGTTCCGTAGAAAGCCCAGTGTCTGATAAGTTCCCAGTCAAGCTTCTGATCCAGGAATCCCCAGGAAGCATCGACAAATTCTCCTGTTGCACCGGTACTGATGGCACAGGCAAATCCGTTACGGACTGCCATAGGCCAGGTTGTCAGGCTGCTGGTCTGTTCCTTATCCCAGTCCGTCTCAAGATTGGAGCCGGCACCGCAGATGCCCATGAAACGTTTGTTCCAGCAAAGTGGAAGAAAGATCCTGACATCCCCGATATGTCTCCCCGAGATCATCTCTTTTAAATGAACCAGATAGAAAGCAGGCACATTGGAAAGAAGCGGTTTGCCCTCTTCCTGATAGGTCCCGTCAGGATAGTAGTTGATGTCGATCAGCATCATATCCGTACAGTCCCGAAGAGCTTCTCTGATGATTGTCGGACAGCATCTGATCTTCAGATAAGGATATTCCCTGTTCTCTGATCCGTCCATCCAATTGTATATAGGATGGGAGAACCAGTTTTCTTTATTTCCTTTGAAAAAACCCCATTTACCCATATATCGTTATCTCCATAAAAAACACATTTTAATCTATCTTGATTATAACACTGAAGTAACTATATGAAAAGGAAGAATAGATAGGAAATATGGTTAATTTCCTATGATACTGATAAAAATGATTGGGTTTTCAACGAAATTCTGTTATAATCGTACGAGAAAAAATATGTCATAGGAAGGTAGACTTTTATGAATAAACAGACATCGCTATGGATTGACAATCACAAAGAGGACCTGATCGAGGCATGCAGGAAAGTGCTTCGTCATCGTTCAGTGAAGGATTTAAAAAGTGCAGATCCGTCTAAAGGTATTCCTTTTGGCAAAGGAATTCGAAACTGCCTGGATGAAGTTCTTTTGATGGCGCACTCTCTTGGATTTGAGACACAGAATCTCGATGGATACTGTGGGTGCGTCGATTACGGAGAAGGTGAGGAACAGTTGGGCATTCTTTCGCATCTGGATGTGGTACCCGAGGGCACAGGCTGGACCTATCCACCCTATGACGCACAGATTCACGATGGAAGGATCTGGGGACGGGGTGCCCTCGATGACAAAGGGCCTGCTATCTCCGCGCTTTATGCTATGGCGGCAGTGAAAGCTTCCGGCTTGCAGACCAGAAGAAGAATCCGCCTGATCCTTGGCTGTGATGAGGAGTCCGGGATGGAATGCCTTGCCCATTATCACAAAGTATGTGCATCGCCTGATCTTTGTTTTTCACCGGATGCGGATTATCCTCTGGTGAATTCAGAAAAGAATATCTGTGGTGCGGTATTCCATAAATCATTCTCTTCTGTCTTGACAATCGATGCCGGTACCGTAAGAAATGCAGTGGCGTACCACGCGGCATGTAAACTCCCTCTTGAAGAGGGGGAAATCCGCTCCTGCGTTGACCTGTCTTCCTTTTCACCTTTTGAGATCAGCGTAGAATCTGAAGAAAGCGGCGGCAGCCTTATTTCTATCCAGGGTGTCGGCGCGCATGCCTCCACTCCATGGATGGGACATAATGCAATCTATGCGATGTTTGATCTCTTAAGCAGGCTTCCGCTTCCCGAAGATGATCTTACTGTATTGCAAGAGCTACACCAGCTTTTTAAATATGAGTCACACGGACAGTCTCTGGGAATCGACCAGGAAGATGAATCCGGAAGACTTACTGCAAACTGTGGAATTCTTCATTGGGATAAAGACGGAATCCAGGAACTGGCTCTGGATATCCGGGCGCCAATCAGCACCAAAGAAAATGAAATGTTTGCAACACTCGAGAATAGTATGAAAAAGGCAGGACTTTTACTGCTTTCCCGAAGCTGGGATCAAGGATATCATATTCCCGAAGATCATGAACTGGTTGTGAAACTGCTGGAAGTATATCGTCGATATTTTCCGGGTGAAGCAAAACCACTCGCCATCGGCGGAGGAACCTATGCAAGACACATGGTGAATGCAGTAGCATTTGGCCCGGAACGTCCGGGATTCGTGACGTCGATTCACATGCCGGATGAGAATATTCCTGTCGAACATCTCATAGAAAATGCTAAAATATATGCTGATGCAATCATCGCTCTAGCCTGCAAGGAAGATGAATTGTAATCAAGGAGAACTTTATGAATACTATTACATTAGATGTCATAAAACCAGGTCAGTCTGTAAGGATCGTCCGTGTTGGAGGAGAAGGTGCGCTACGACAGCATTTTCTTGATATGGGTGTTATTCCGGACGCTTTGGTCACCGTAGTTCGTCTGGCTCCCATGGGAGATCCCATGGAACTTCGAATCCATGGCTACGAACTGACTCTGCGTCTTGCGGACGCCGCAAAGATTGATGTCATTCCTGACGAAAAGGAAGAACATGTCCAATCCGTGGATAAAGGCATCAAAAAGAAGGAGCATCCGGGACTTGGGGAGGAAGGACGTTTTCATGCCAAAGATGACGGAGATCCTCTTCCGGATGATACAACGCTTACCTTTGCACTGGTGGGAAATCAGAACTGTGGAAAGACAACGTTGTTTAATCAGCTTACCGGTGCAAATCAGCATGTGGGCAATTTCCCTGGCGTGACGGTAGACAGGAAAGACGGTGTGATCAAAGGGTATCCGAATACACTAATCACAGATCTTCCCGGCATCTATTCCATGTCTCCCTACAGTAGCGAAGAGCTCGTTTCCAGGGATTTCGTCCTGAAAGAAAAGCCGCAAGCGATCATCAATATTGTGGATGCGACCAATATCGAGCGTAATCTCTATCTTACCATGCAGCTTTTAGAGATGGGCGTTCCGATGGTCGTTGCCTTAAACATGATGGATGAAGTACGTGGCAATGGTGGAACGATCGATGTTAATACCCTCGAGCATCTGCTCGGAGTCCCGGTCATTCCAATCGCTGCTGTAAAAAATGAAGGTACGGACGAGCTGGTTAAGCATGCCGTGCATGTGGCGCACTATCAGGAGCGTCCTGTTGAGCAGGATTTCTGTGACCGGGACGAAAATGGGGGAGCCGTTCATCGTGCGCTTCATGCTGTCTCCCATTTGATTGAAGATCATGCAAAGGCAGCAGGAATCCCGATTCGATTTGCTGCTTCAAAGATTTTAGAAAATGATTCTCAGATCCTGGCGCAGCTTGCTTTAGATGAGAACGAAACAGAAACGCTTGACCATATTATTCTGCAGATGGAAACCGAGCGGGGACTTGACCGAAGTGCGGCTATGGCTGCCATGAGATATTCCTTCATCTACAGGGTATGTGATCAGACGGTTGTAAAGCAGCACGAAAGCAAAGAGCATATCCGCAGTCAGAAACTCGACCGCGTTCTGACCGGAAAGTACACAGCCATTCCATTGTTTGTCCTGATCATGCTAGGTGTCTCCTATCTGAGTTTCAATGTGATTGGCGCATTTTTGCAGGGACTTTTGGAGATATTAGTCAGGATGACCGCCGATATGGTAGATCGTCTTCTCACCTCCTGGCATGTTAACGCTGCGATTCATGATCTGATCATCAAAGGTATTTTTGAAGGTGTGGGCAGTGTGCTCAGTTTCCTTCCGATCATTGTCACTTTGTTTTTCTTTCTGTCATTACTGGAAGACAGTGGGGATATCGCCCGAGTTGCATTTTTCATGGATAAACTGCTTCGAAGAATCGGTCTTTCCGGGCGTAGCATTGTGCCATTGCTGATTGGTTTCGGATGCAGCGTGCCAGCAGTTATGGCAACCAGAACATTACCAAGCGAACGTGACCGTAAGATGACTATCATTCTTACACCATTTATGAGCTGTTCAGCCAAGATACCGATCTATGCCTTTTTTGTCAGTGCATTCTTTCCAGGGAAAGGCGCATTGATCCTGACCGGGCTTTATTTTCTTGGTATCCTCACCGGCATTATCGTCGCTTATCTCACGAAAGGAAGGCTGTTCCAGGGAGAAGCGGTACCATTTGTGATGGAACTTCCCAACTACAGACTTCCCGGAGCCAGGACCACCTTCCAGCTCCTGTGGGAAAAGGCAAGGGATTTCCTTACCAGAGCCTTTTCCGTAATCCTGATCGCGACGATTATCGTCTGGTTTCTGCAGAGTTTCAGTCCTTCTCTGAATATGGTAAAGGACTCTTCCGCCAGCATACTGGCTGCGATATCAGGTGTCATCGTGCCCTTCTTCCGCCCCCTCGGGTTAGGAAGCTGGAAGATCTGCAGTGCACTCATCACTGGATTCATCGCAAAGGAAAATGTTGTATCGATTCTCCGGGTACTCTTCGAGTCTCAGGGCGGCGTACAGGCAGCTCTAAGTACACTCGACGCAGGCTGTCTCCTGGTATTCAGTCTCCTCTACACGCCATGTGTAGCAGCGATCGCATCCATCAGACGCGAACTTGGCAATCGATGGGCTATCAGCGTGGCAATCTGGCAATGCGCCATTG
The DNA here is from genome assembly GCA_902782625.1 of uncultured Lachnospiraceae bacterium. GTDB lineage: Bacteria > Bacillota > Clostridia > Lachnospirales > Lachnospiraceae > Anaerobutyricum. The sequence goes on from CACZNZ010000533.1 coordinate 6,331, forward strand.
CCTGGATCGTCACATGGATCTTCAGGATGATTGTATTGCTGATCCATTAAAATTGATCCATTAAAAAAAGCGCCAGAATTGATGCAGATATGCATAGATTCTGGCGCTGATTTTTTAATGGATAGATTCATGGAGTCCCATCCGGTAGGTCTGATTATCTTTTATGTTTTGGTGTGGCGCAATCCAGCGCTTTACGCAAAGAGAAACTAGGATTGGGTTTTCATTATCCTGTGGCAGGCAGCAGAGAGAAAAGATATTGAAAACCCATTTCCGAATTCGCGTTCTTCAAAGCGCAGGATTACGGCCTCAGCAACCAGAGGGAAGTGAAAAGAGCACTGTATTTCCGGAACCCGATGATTCAACGAGTCCGATTCTGTGAACTTAATCACCATAAAACAAAGAAAAAAATCAGCCTATGGGAGAAGATCTCTTGCGAAGTTTGCGTCGTTAAGGTTTGCGCTAGCTTCCGCCACCGAGCGCGTGTCCGAGCGTAAGCGAGTTTGCGCGAATGGCGGATCATCAGCGCGCAAACCGAAACAGCAAACGCAAACAGTCTTCTCCATATGCTGATTTTTCCTCTGCTTTTTTATAATCTTCCTGCGCCGATTTCAAAATGACATTTCACGATCCCCAGATCCACCTGACTGAATATTCCTCCTTTGTCTATGAAATCCACACTCTCGTCTTTGTTCAGGCGGATAACAAACTTCTGCTGATTGATGGCGGTTGGTGCAAGGAGGGCCATCTCAACGCCTTTGTCAAACCACTCCGGTCTTTCGCCTTCTGCTTCTGTTACCTGCTCAGGTTTCTTTGACTTACGGGGTTTTCCGTTTGTTTTTCCATATCCTACGGCGATACTGATCACGAGTTTCTCTCCGTCTGCTACTTCTGCGCCAATATTCTTTTTGTTAAACATTCCTGCCCAGCAGGTATTCAGTCCTAGTTCCTGAATAAACAGGACTAATTTTTCGCCATAATAACCGATTCTTTGTTCCAGAGTTTCATCTTCTTTTCCAACACAGGCAATGACGCTTGGGGCAGAACCCAGACCAGCCACTTTATTCATGAGCTTGTTATAGGTTTTTCCGGCATCTTCTATAAATTGAAGATGAAGTTTTCCTTCTTTGTTTA
>CACZNZ010000534.1 GCA_902782625.1 uncultured Lachnospiraceae bacterium
AAAAACCTTCTGCATCAGTTTACAAGATATACAGAAGATGATCAGAAAAAATGTTATACTGTACTTTCGAATGTTAATCTCTCCGTAGAAAAGGGAGATTATATCGGGATTCTCGGAAGAAACGGATCTGGGAAAACGACGCTGGCCAGACATCTTTGCGCATTGCTTCAGCCTACAGAGGGAGAAGTGTGGGTTGACGGTCTGTCCGTTGCCGAAGATCCAATGGGGATTCATCGGAAAGCAGGAATGGTCTTCCAGAACCCGGATAATCAGATTGTCGGCAATACTGTCGAAGAAGACATCGCATTTGGTATGGAGAATATTGGTGTTCCGGCTGAGGAAATGAACCGGCGTATCACTGATGTATTAAAGGGGACATCTTTGGAAGACCATCGTCTCTCATCTCCGGAACAGCTTTCTGGCGGACAGAAACAAAAACTCGCTGTCGCCGGTGTGCTGGCCATGGAGCCGGAATGCATCGTGTTTGATGAACCAACATCGATGATTGACCCGGAAAGTCGAAAAGAGCTTCTTCATTCGATTCGTCAGTTGAATAAAAAGAAAAAAATAACGGTTATCTACATTACGCATCATATAGAAGAAGTAGAAAATGCGGACTATCTCTACATCATGAATGATGGAAGAGTTGCTGCCCGTGGAGAGCCGGATTATATACATGCGCATCCAGAGATTCTGCGTGACAATGGTCTTTGGCTGGATGAGACAGACATAAAACCGGCTGTGCTGCCGATGACAGATAAAAGAGAAGGAGTCTGCCTGCAAAATGTTTCATATTCCTATGAGAAACACAATGGCACAGAACGAAAAGCTGTAAATCAGATAAGTCTTCAGATTCGAAGAGGAGAAGCTGTGGCAGTGATTGGAAAGAGTGGATCCGGAAAATCTACACTGCTCCAGATTATGTGTGGTTTGTTTCATGCGAAGGAAGGAAATGTGATTCTTGATGGAGAGGACATTTTACAGATTCCTAAAAAAAGACTGTGCAGTAAGATAGGAATCTGTTTTCAATATCCGGAGTACCAGCTTTTTGAAGAGACAGTGATGAAAGATGCGGCATTTGGACCGGAGAATCTGGGAGTAGGCCGGGAACAGGCGCTAAAACAGGCAAAAGAGGCACTTGCCAAAGTGCGTGTGCCGGAGACATTGTTCGATGCGAATCCACTTACTTTATCTGGCGGAGAGAAAAGAAAGGTTGCTATTGCAGGAATCCTGGCTATGGAACCGGATTTCCTTTTGCTTGATGAGCCGACAGCAGGGCTTGATTATGAGTCGGTAAGAGAGTTGTTCCGGCTTCTTTATGAGCTGCAAAAAGGTGGGACAGGAATTGTTTTTGTGACGCATGATATCCGATATGCGCGAATGTTTGCAGACAGAATTCTTGTCATGGAAGATGGCAGTCTGACGGAAGGGGTGGAATCATGTTTCGGGAAATGACACTCGGACAGTATTACCAGACAGATTCCAGGATACATCGGCTTGACCCGAGGGTAAAACTAGGTGGAACACTGCTCTATATGCTGACGCTTGTGATAAGCAGAAGTTTTATGGCGCTATGTGTGGCAACAGTAGTTTTGACAGTTGTCATATTGCTTTCGAAGGTGCCTTTTTCCTTTCTTGCCAAGGGAATTCGGCCTCTGCTCTTTATCCTGATTCTTTCTGCTATGCTCAATATTTTTACCACACCTGGTCATGTACTTGTACAGGCAGGAATTCTGAGGATTACAGAGGAAGGAATGATTCGGGCAGCGTTTTTCTGCATCCGCCTGATTCTGATTATCTTAGGTTCAGCCATCATGACCTGTACCACAACGCCGGCCCGCCTTGCAGATGGGATGGAAAAGTCACTCGGATTTTTGCAGATTGTGCATGTGCCGGTTCATGAGATTGCCATGATGATGACGATTGCTTTACGGTTTATTCCGATACTGACGACGGAGCTCGATAAAATCATGAAAGCACAAACGGCCAGAGGAATGGACTTTGAGGAAGGATCACTCCCGGTACGGCTCAAAAAGCTGATTCCGATTCTGATTCCTCTTTTTGTGGCAGCATTCAGCAGGGCTTCTGAACTTGCTATGGCCATGGAAGCCAGATGTTATCATGGGGGGAAAGGGAGAACAAAACTTCATCCCCTGCGTTATGGAAAAGCTGATGTGATTGCATGGATCTGCATCTTGCTGTATACAGCAGGAATGTTTGCCATAAGAATCGTAGTCTGAAAAGGAGGGAGAAGACAGACTGATGAAAAGAATTCTGATAGAAGTGGCCTATGACGGAACCGGATACTGCGGTTGGCAGATCCAGCCAAATGGGCTTACAGTGGAAGCAGTACTCAATCAGACATTGTCGGACTTTCTAAAAGAAGATATTCGGATCATTGGGGCAAGCAGGACAGATTCCGGTGTGCATGCGATGGGAAACATCGCTGTATTTGATACGAATACGACGATACCGTCGGATAGAATATGTTATGCAGTCAACCCTTTCCTGCCGGAAGATATCAGGATTATATCTTCTGGTGAAGTGGAGAAGGATTTCCATCCGAGGAAAGTTCGTTCCGAAAAAACCTATGAATACCACATTCAGAATACGCCGATCCCTTATCCTACCATCAGTAGATATGCACACTGTATCACACCGGTTCTTGACGTGGAAGCCATGCAGCAGGCGGGAGAGTATCTGGTTGGAACGCATGACTTTAAGAGTTTTTGCGCTTCAGGAAGTCAGGCGGTCACCACAGTACGCACAGTTACCGGACTTAAGATATATACGAAAGAGATTGGAAAAGGACGGGAAATTATCATAGAAATCAAGGGGGAAGGATTCCTCTATAATATGGTCCGCATCATCAGTGGAACCCTGATCAAAGCAGGACTTGGCATCTATCCACCGGAACATGTAGCCGAAATCCTAAAGGCAGAAAACAGAAAGGCAGCCGGGGAAACGATGCCTGCCAAAGGACTTGTGCTGAAGAAAATAGATATACTGCATAGAGGGGAAGAAGAAAATGTATCCGCCAAAGCACCGTAAACCATTGCCGAAAGATTCTTTTGACAGGCTTAAGATGCTTTGGGAGAAGTATCCCCGGTACCATGAGAGGACGACCTTTTCTACGCTGGAGGAACTTCTTGAGGAACACGAGTCTTATCGCAAAGATTTTGATGATGTTCGCGAAGAATACGAGGCCGGGAATTATGAACATTTTCTGGTGAAACTGTCATGGTCGGATCTGGCCTACCGGTATGCGACCATGCAGCTGATCGGGGAAGAAGGAGCACAAAGGAAGAATCCATATGTGGAAGAATTCCTTGCTCAGTTTCAAAACATCGATACGGGAAAGAAAGCCTGTTTTCTTTTTCCGGAGAGTTATATTTCCCAGTTTTTTGTGATTACGGAGGTCTGCAGGAAAGCAGAATCCTTCCACCCGGTAAAGAATCTGTTTCCGGATGAAGAAAAGGTCCATTA
>CACZNZ010000535.1 GCA_902782625.1 uncultured Lachnospiraceae bacterium
CCATGAAGACGGACGCGTGCTTGGCACAGAAAGTGTTCCATGCTTCGAGCCTGCCAGACAGCCCTATCATCCTCAAAAAGAGGGCGATGCCCAGTACTACTACGAATTTGCGGGGTGGGACCGGGATTTGTCCAGCATCGAAAAAGACACGATGGCCAAAGCCGTTTTTGAACAAAAAAGGCATCACTACCCGGTACGTTTTTTTACAGAAGACGGGAATCTGATTTCTGAAGAAGAAGTATACTACGGTGAGGCAGCCACCGAGCCGGAGCCCCCTGTCAAAGACTCGAACCCCACCTATCATTATCTTTTTGACGGATGGGATAAAACATTTGCTTTTGTCACAGGCCCTGTAGACATTCGCGCCAGGTACCGGGCAGAATATAATGAATATCATATCACATTTGCAGAAGAAAATGAGGATTTCCTGGAGGAAGTGCTCCATTACGGCGAAGATATCGTTTATCCCGGGCTTTTCCGAAAAGGGTATACCCTGTCCTGGACGCCTTCTCCCCGAACTGCACAGCAGGATGAGAGAATCCAGGCACACTATCAGTTTGCCAATCCGAAAGGCAAGGTGATTGATCAGGATCATGCCTCTTTTGAAATCTGCAATCCATCCATCAGTCATGGAACGGCAAAGATCCTTCGGTGGAAGGATCCTTCACGGGAGAAATCTCTGAAGATTCCGTCAAGAGTCAAGCTGGGGGATTACTGGTATGAGGTGGAAGCAGTTGGCACGAAGGCCTTTTCCCAATGTGAAAATGCACAAAAGATTATCCTTCCGGATACGGTAAAAAGACTGGATGACGAAAGCTTTGGCGGTTGTGCCGGCCTTCGGGAAGTGGAGATCGGTAGAGGGCTTGTCAGGATGGGGAGAAAAGTATTCCGGGGAAGCCATCATCTTCGAAAGATTACGATTCATTCTGCCGGACTGCGTCTCATACACAGGGAAACCTTCGCAGAAATTTCCCGGGAGACAGAACTTCAGATCGTGAAATTCCACAATCAAAGAGTGGAAGACAGAATCAGAAGATTATCTTGTAAAGTGGTGATCCTTTAGTGGTCATGTTCCTTTTCTTCCTGCCGTTTTTTCCCATTGCCGCAACTGTAAAGGTGATACAATTACAGTGTAGTATTATGGGGATCAGGAAGAAAGGGGAAAGGAAATGCTGCGTCAGTGGAATGATCTGTGGTGTGAATATAAGAAAAAGAATCAGTGTGATTCCGGAATTCTGCTGGACGAAGTGCGCTTTGATGCACCGGACGGGGTGGAAGCCTCTTTCGACCTTATGGAACTGTTAGAAGGCAAAGTGATTCTGCACCTGACCAGACGGATTCACATATACCGTTCCGAATTCGTCCGGTTTTTGTTGTATCATGAATTCACTCATCTAAGAGACTTTATCGAATATCCTTATGAGAAACCGACGCTTTCCGATATCCGTCGCAGAACCATCCGTGAGGACAATGTGAATACAGCTTCCGACAGAAGCATCTTTGGTACATTCGGGGAAATCCACCTCCCTCAGAAAATGAACGGAGAGAATAATCTTGAAGGAGATGCAGGGAAGAAGCTTTTTAATTATATGAACACATACTCTGAATTCCACGCCTGCCAGACCGCACTGAAGTCGGTGCTGCACAGCCAGGGAAAAGGAGAAATGATCGATGTGACCAAGAATCAGATACCGGGTCCTTTCCGTGATATCTCCTTACAGAGAATGCTCAGCGACTGTCTGCGCAGAGCTCATATCGCCTATAAGAAGTTTTCGGCAATGCTGGTTCCGCAGCTCTTTGTCATATATTTCCGTCAGATCATGTATCTGTTCGGATATCTTTCATCCTTCGGCAATGACAAAGACATACTGCGACAGTCATTCTCGGTACTTGGCATATCAAACCTTGAAAAAGAGTATCTTGATGTGTATCATGCTCTCAAGGAAAATGATGTTCCGGCGATACTCGAGTATTCTGACATGATCTATAGAGATTCCTACGTACCGTTTGTTAAGGATTACATCCGGAAGAATTATGATGCCGGGTTATATACGGAAGAAGAATTAGATAAGATAACACCCGAAAACTATCACAGCTTTCTCGAGATGATTGCAAACCGGAAAGGCGGTCGTCTGTGGAGCGGAAGGGTAAGCCCTATCTTTGGCGTCAATGATGTAGGAAAAGCTTACGGTGCGGCAGATCCAGATACAATCCGCGAAATGTTAAAAAAGAGTCAGCAACTGCCTGATGGGCAGATGAAAACAGACTTTTAAATAAAAAAAAGAGAGAAAAGGTGGGAAAGAAAATAAAAACCCAATCCGGGAATTCGCATACTTAAAGCGTCAGAATTCGGCTTACGAAGGGTTCGAAAGTGAAAAAGGCAGCCTGTGTCAAACCACTTGTAACGTTTGACACAGGCTGCCTTTTTTATCATTTTTACTTATAATTCAATATGCGAGAATACTTCACCGATCTTATCGTAGAATACGAGGTCGGCATATCGGTCGTAGCCGGTATGCTGCATATTCACAATGATGAGGTAGTCGCCGTTAAAGTAGCGTACGAGGTTGGCAGCGGGATAGACGGAGAGGGAGGTTCCGCCAACGATGAATACATCTGCCTCGGAAATCATCTTCATGGCATTGGACCAGGCAGCGTCAGGGAGGCCTTCGCCGTAAAGAGTTACATCAGGCCGGATCATGCCGCCGCAGTATGGGCAGGTCGGGATTTTGTCTTCTGAGGTGAAGATAAAATCGGCAGGAACTTCTTTGCGGCACTTCATGCAGTAGTTGCGAAGGGTGGTGCCGTGTACTTCCTGGACATTTTTGCTGCCGGCAAGCTGATGGAGTCCGTCGATGTTCTGGGTGATGACACCGTTGAGTTTTCCTTTGGCTTCCATCTCTGCGAGCTTTTTGTGGGCTTTGTTGGGCTCGATTCCACGTACATCCATCTTCTGGCGATAGAATTCAAAGAATACTTCCGGTTCACGGACAAGGCAATCGTGGCTTAAAAGGTATTCTGGTGAATAGGCATCAAACTGGACATCATGCTGGTTGTATAGACCGTCTTTGCTGCGGAAATCCGGGATGCCGCTTTCTGTAGACACGCCGGCGCCTCCGAAAAATGTGACGCAGCGGGCATTGCGGATAATCTCATTTAATGCCTTGTACTTGTCCTGCTTGTTCAGATTGGAGAGATACTCTCTTCTTCTCTCTTTTCCCATCTTATTCAGATCCATGCTTTCCTCCTTTTCTTCCCCTTCGAAAACGGTTGCACCGGCTTTGCGCATCACATAGGAAAGCCTGGTGAAATAACTGCTTCCGAGAGAATCTTTTAACTGATCGGTGTTTTTGAATATAACGGTGATCTCGTCCCCGGAATCAGAGAGAATATCATAGAGTGCATCCAGATTATGTCCGAATGGCTCAGGAGTATTCAATGTTTTTTCCAGGAGCGAAAACAATGATTCTTTATCTGTGATTTGATTGCCATCAATTATTATTTTCATTCGTCATCTCCATATAAAAGGGTAAAAGTTTCATAGTGGTCGTCAGTGTAATAAATCTGCCCGTCGTTGGAATAGATGATTCTTTTTGCGCCACGGTTTTTTTTGCCGATAGTGTCAATGTCACATTCGTAGTATTTCCTTCCTTTTACGTTAGGCAGGTTTCCTTCGTAGTTGCCGAAATGGTCTCCGCCGATACATTTGCCCGGGGCGTAAGGCTCTAAGGAGCCGCCGCTCCAGCCAAGTTTGCGGGCTTCTTTTTTTGTGATGAAATTCTCCGGGAGTTCTCCGTACGCCTCCAGATATGCAGCTACATCATCTTTTGAAGAGTAGCTGCCCGACCGGTCCGGTGCGGTATCTTCCTCTGAAAAAGGAAGGCTGCGATCCTGACTCTGTTCTGTTTGTGTATGATCAGTCTCCCCGGCAGCTGAGCCGCAGCCGGCAAGGGGGAGCAGGAGCAGAAGTGTCATCAGGAGGAAGGCAGTGATTCTTAAGAACTTCTGTTTCATGATATGCACTCCTTTTGGTCTGGTTTGATTTCAGACGGTATTTTAATCTGTCTATATTGTACCACAAAAACATGACGGGAAAAATAAAAAAGAAGATGGAAAATACTTGTAATTCATGGTATAATTGGAAATGTCTGGAGGGTCCCTTTAGAAAGGATCATAGAGTATGACATTTCAAGAATTCAGAGATTACGTTCAGACACATTTTCTGGCACAGGAAGAGCAGGGATACCAAGTGGGTGTGAGACAGGTGACAAAAAACAACGGGAGGCAATTCTGGGGGCTTTTTGTCCAGAAAGAAGAGACAGGATGCTCGCCATGTCTTTACCTGGAGAGATTCTATGCGTTATACCAGGAAGGCTTTCCACTGGAAGATCTCATGGATGTGATACGAGATGTTTACAGACAGACAAAAGAGTATATGGATTCACAGAGGATGCTGCCGGATTTTAAAGATCCGGATCTGGATAATCTGTTCTTTACGCTGGTCAACTATGAGTTGAACAAAGAGAGATTGCGAGAGATATTCCATATCCGAATCATGGATCTGGCTATGACATTTCGTCTGGCTGTTGACGGAAAAGAAGGAGAATTCGGTTCCATGCTTCTCCCGACGGTATGGGTGAAGGAATGGGGAATCGAAGCGGAGAAACTGGTAGAGATTGCGATGGACAATACCATGGAAAAATATCCTGTTATGATCCGGAGTCTGGAATCTATGGTACCAGGGATACGAAAAGTAAAGCAGATACAGGAATCGTCGGACGATGCGGAGATTCCGGAAGTAGAACCCGGGATGTATGTTCTCTCGAACAATGAGTTATCATACGGGGCGTCCACGATAATTTATGATGGAGTGCTCGAGCAGATTGCTGAGCAGACAGGGTCAGATCTGGTGATTCTGCCAAGCAGTGTTCACGAAGTGATCGTGCTTGCAGAAGAGGCGAATGAGGAAGAGATAGAATCTTACCGGCGGATGGTGAGCGATATCAATCACAGTATTGTCGAGCCCGGTGAAATTTTATCATTTTCTATCTATTATTATGACCATAATGATGGTAGACTTTATAGGAGATAGCAGTACCTGGAAGTTGCGAGGAAAGAAGGATCAGCAAAATGAGAGTATATTTGATCAGACACGGGGAGACGGCGATGAATGTGAATCGGTGCTATTATGGCTGGACAGATGCCGGGCTTAATGATGAGGGGATTCGGCAGGCTGAAAGCATGGCTCCGTTTTTCTCGAATATCTCATTTGATAAAGTAATTTCAAGTCCGCTGGTCCGGGCTTTTGAGACGGCCGAACTGGTTCTTGCCGACGGGAGAGAGCAGATACAGACCGATGAGAGACTGAAGGAACAGAATTTCGGCTGTTTTGAGGGGTTGACGTACCAGGAGATTCAGGAGAGATATCCCGGTGAACTGGCAGCCTGGAACAGTGATTTTTCCAATTATGTGATTCCGGGGGGAGAAAGCTTCCGGATGGTCAGAGAGCGGCTGGATGATTTTTGCCGGGATCTTGTCCGGGAGAAGGGAACGGTTCTGCTTGCAGCACATAAAGGTTCTTTAGGACATCTGATGAGTGCGATGCTTTCTCTTCCTTTAGAGGGGTATTGGAACTTTGTCTTTGATCAGGGGTGCTACAGCATGGTGGATATCGAAGACGGATATGCAATCCTGCGCAAACTCAATGTGCCTTGTACAACAGAAAAGAAATAACAGAAAGGATACGACAGATGGACCTTTTTGAATATATGGGAATGCAGAGAAAAGAAAAAGAAGCGCCTCTTGCCCTCAGGATGAGACCGAGAAATCTTGATGAGATGGTAGGACAGGAGCATATCATAGGAAAAGATAAGCTGCTGTATCGGGCGATCAAGGCGGATCAGATCAGCTCTCTGATCTTTTACGGGCCTCCCGGAACGGGGAAGACGACGCTGGCAAAGGTAATTGCCCATACGACGAGCGCACGGTTTGTCCAGTTAAATGCGACGACCTCCGGAAAAAAGGATATGGAGAAGGAGGTTAACGAGGCAAAGGATGCCTATGGCATGTACGGACAGAAGACGATCCTGTTTATCGATGAGATCCACCGGTTTAATAAAGCACAGCAGGATTATCTGCTGCCATTTGTGGAAGACGGTACAGTCATTCTGATCGGAGCCACCACGGAGAACCCTTACTTTGAGGTTAACAGCGCTTTGCTGTCCCGGTCAAAAATCTTTGCGCTCGAACCGCTGACTGCAGAGGAAGTTTCTTCGCTGATTGTGACGGCGGTCAATGATCCGGAACGCGGGATGGGAGCTTACGGGGCATCTATTACAGAGGATGCTGTAGCGTTTATCGCTGATATGGCCGGGGGAGATGCGAGAGCAGCACTGAATGCCGTGGAGCTTGGCATCCTTACGACACAGCCCGATGAATCCGGAAAGCTTGTGATTGACCTTGAGGTTGCCCAGGAGTGTATTCAGCGCAAAGCACTACGATATGACAAGACAGGGGATAATCATTATGATGTCATCTCTGCTTTTATTAAGAGTATGAGGGGATCGGATCCGGATGCGGCTGTTTTTTATCTGGCAAGAATGCTTGATGCAGGGGAAGATCCCCGGTTTATTGCCCGACGTATCATGATCTGTGCCTCAGAGGATGTGGGCAATGCAGATCCGTTGGCCCTGATGGTGGCGGTTTCAGCGGCGCAGGCTGTAGAAAGGCTGGGAATGCCGGAAGGAAGGATTACCCTCTCCCAGGCGGCAACCTATGTGGCCGGCGCTCCCAAATCCAATGCCGCTGTCGTGGCAATCGATGAAGCGGCCAGGGTAGTACGAAATGAAAAGACCGGTCAGGTCCCTCCTTATTTAAGGGATGCCCATTATGGCGGAGCTGCAAAACTCGGTCACGGCATCGGGTATAAATATGCCCATAATTATCCGGAGAATTATGTAAAGCAGCAGTATCTCCCCGATGAGATCAAAGACAGGACATTTTATCATCCGACACAGAACGGGGCAGAAAAAAGAATCGGTGAACGCCTAAAGCGTCTTAGAGAAAGGGAGGGAGATGAATGATGGAACGGCTGCGAAGAATCCTTGCCATGCTGTTGGTAATCTTCCTGGTTCTCATGGTATTTGTAATGCTTTATCTGGGAATTACAGGAAGCAGATATTTCCTTATCAGTGTCTATGTCACTCTGGGATTTCCATTGCTTTTATATGCATTTATGTTTATTTATAAATTGTTGAAAAATCGTTGACAAAAACATATGTTTCCCATAGTATAATGATTAACCATCTTTATAGGATGGTAAGGGTATTTACCAATAAGAAAGGAGAGTATTTCATGGCAGGTTTAAAAGGAACAAAGACAGAACAGAATCTTTGGACAGCATTTGCAGGAGAATCCCAGGCTAGGAATAAATATGACTACTGGGCAAGCAAGGCAAAGAAAGACGGATATGTACAGATCTCCAAGATCTTTGAAGAGACAGCGCTCAATGAGAAAGAGCATGCAAAAATGTGGTTTAAGCTTCTCGAGGGAGGTTCCATCCGCCCAACCGTAGAGAATCTTCAGGCAGCAGCTGACGGAGAGAACTATGAGTGGACAGATATGTATGCTACATTTGCAAAAGAAGCCAGAGAAGAAGGCTTTGACGATATCGCAGCACAGTTTGAAGGCGTAGCAGCCATCGAGAAAGAGCATGAGGAGAGATACCTTAAACTTCTTGACAATATC
>CACZNZ010000536.1 GCA_902782625.1 uncultured Lachnospiraceae bacterium
ACATACTGCCCTAGTCCGTCCACCGACCAGATCAGGGTTCTGTCTCCCTCGATATATGGAGAAAAAATAGCAATCGTTACACCAATAAAAAGAATGGTGTAACCGGCATAATAGACAAGCAATTCCCATTTCCGATCCTGCTTTGTCTTCGCCTGTATGTTCCGTGCAAGCTGTACGATTCTCTCGGCTGCACGTACCATCTTCTCTTCCACGGCTTCGTAAACAGGCAGCACGAAATCAAGTATCCTCTGCCCTGCAAATGCGGCTGCTGTCCCTGCCAGAATAAATCCTGCATTTTTATGTCCGGTCAGTACGCATAGACATCCAAGTCCCAGATACCCGACAAAAAATGCCGCATAGACCAAGGGGTTTCTCTGATTTGTCTGTTCGTCCCGGCCCCACAAAAATGCTGGCAGATAGGGCGCAAGGGGTATTGCTCCCGCGATGTCTGCCCCGATCAGCAAACCAATCTGACTATATCCGACCAATCCATCCGGAATCAGCACAGTACTAAGACCTAAAGCTGCTACGACCGCACAAACCCAGCCGGTCAGTTTTCGCTCCATAATATCGCCCAGCCATGAGGACAACAGATAAAGCAGAGACAATGTCAGAAAAATATTGCCAAAAGAAGGCATTCTCAAAAGAGCCATGAGATCTTTTACCGTGGCAAACAAAGCCCTGTGCTTTAAAAGGACCTCTGTCACCAGTCCAATACAAAAGTAAAAGCCAAAAAAGATAAGCGCTCTTTTCCTGAGGATCTTCTCCGGTTTTTCGTCCTCCCGAAGTATTCGGCCGATGTCAATTCCGGCAACATACATCATGCCGGGAACATAGACCATATTGCATAAAACAAGCAGATAATGAAAGATACTGACGGAGGGAAGGACAAAGTTTAATCCTTTGGCAACAAAAAATGCAAGATACCACAGAAGGAGTCCTTCCCTGATTCGTGAGGTTGATTTTGATGATGTCATATCTAAATCCTTTCTTTCATCGGTTTTGCAAAAAGAGCCCCGGCATATATGGCTGCCGGGGCCCGATGATCCATAATGTTAATAGGAAACAACGGTTGTTCCGCTCGGAATCGACTTGTAGATATATCTGGCCTGTTCCGTAGGACAGCGTACACATCCGTGAGATACGGGATGACCCAGTGTCGGGCTTGCTACCGAACCATCATGATAGAGTGGACGGGAGTGGAACGAATTCCTGCCCCAATAATGGGATACATACATACATTTTGTATTAATGTAGTACCATCCTTTCTCTTTTCTGGAGATATGGGACACCCCTCTCGGTGATCTTGTGGAATAACTGCCGGTCGCACAGGTAAAGGATCTGCTCTGTTTCCAGTGTCCTTTATATCCCGTAAAAATAGTGGTCTGCTGCGTATAATGGCTGATCCAGATCAGATATTTCGTCTTACTGGAATAACCTTTGTAATTCACGAAGGCTTCTTTCAGCTGTCTCGGATACTTTTTCGTAGTGTAAATCACCCTGCCGTTCCTATAGGAAACAGTTCTTACTCTGGAAGCAATAAGCTGGTTATAATTCTGCTTCATATAAACGGAAGGAGTGACATTGATCGGATCAGAAGGCTCGTTGCTTACATAGTTTCTTCCGCCGAATTTCGTTCTGGCATAGACGATCAGGCTGTAATTCGTATTCTGGTCCAGCCTGCTGAGAATACATCTTGGTTTTTTGACTGCCGCAAACTTGCGGTAGTTAGCTTCGTTGGCCTTTTTATAATAAACCACGTAAGATGTAGCCAGTTTCTTCTTCTTCCATGTGAGTGTCAGTTTATAGGAAGAACTCAGTGTCATCGTTGGTGACTTAACCTTTCCTGCCACCTTGGGGACCGTAGCCCGTACAGCTATAGAATAGGACCCGTTCTTTTTTACACCACCCACATCTGCAATCGCACGGATTTTAAAACTGTATGTTGTCCCTGCTTCCAGTCCGTTAATCAGGACAGATGTCTGGGGATAAGCGCCATGATAAAGCTGATATTTTCCGCCTGCTTTTTTATAGTAAACAGCATAGTAGGAAGCCCCTTTTGCCCTGTTCCAGCTAAGTTTAACCTGATGGGTATTCGGCGTTGCTGTCACGCCGGATACTCTTGATGGTTTCTGAAGATAAGAAACTGCGGAAACCACACCATAACCATGACAGTTAAATCCCTTTTTCTTTGCTGTACCATGGATCAGTACATCGTAAGTGCCTGTCGAAAGATTCTTCCCGGAAACAGCAAGGCTTCTTGCAGAATTGGAAGTGGTCTTTTTCTTTGCGAGCACCCTCAGGCTAGTACCGTTGGCCATGACGGCTGCCTCATAAGAAGGATAATTCTTACCCGTAAGGCTCCAGGAAGTTCTGACTTTAGAACCGTTCTCCTGGAAGTTGGCTCCGTTGAATCCGGATCCGGTGTAAAAGTATGTCAGCATATACTTCTTTCCGCTTTTGAATTTCAGCCGGTAGACACAGTTTGCCTGATACAGTCCGGATGCGCCAAGATCTACTCTCGCTTCGCTTCCGTTCATCGAAAGATTGCCTGAGGTCTTCTTATTGGTTGACAAATTCGTCAGCACATAGGTATACCCACCCTGGGAAAACCCGTTGAATTTTACAACAAGCTGGTTCTCTCCGTTAATATAGGCAATCTTCTTTGGCTGCACCTTCTTTTTAGCCGCATCTGTTCTGATTCCTGCTCCCGCAAGAATTAACACGGCCAAAATCAGGACACACCTGTTTAACCAATTCTTCATTTTTTCCTCCTGTAAATTAGAAACGCAGTTTTTTGATTCTTTCTTTCAATTTTCTTAAATATTTCCTAAGGTTTTCTATTTCATCTTACTATTATAATAATTCCACCCCCTCCCGTCAAGTAAAATGTCTTGTTTGACAGTATGAAAGCGTAATCCACTATACTTTTTGGACAGGATTTGGTATAATAGAGTGAACTTTTTTGAAAAATACACATATAGATAGAAGGAAATGTTATGATCAATTTTAAT
>CACZNZ010000537.1 GCA_902782625.1 uncultured Lachnospiraceae bacterium
GTATACAGGGCAAAATCAGTGTCATAGTCATCGATGCTTTTCCCGTTCTCATCGAGGATGTCTTTTTCCACGTTGGAAGCGATAAAAATATCTGAGCACAGATATTCGGAAACCCTGCTTTTGGTCAGAAGAAAGGCGACGGTTTCTCCGGGAGATGAATCCTTGATTGCCTCAAATCCCTGATTCTTGTGGTCTGCGATCAGTGGCATGTGAAATGTGGTGAGATAGGCGGCGGAATCAGACCGGTCCGTGATGGCCTGTCCTTTTTCACCACCCGGCGTTTTATAAACCGGTACCTGAATACCAAGAGAAGGGATAAACAGACAGCCTCCGTTCCCGTATGTCCCATCGCAGATTTTCTTTCCATCCTGATCAACCCATAAGCCATCTATACAGGTGTCTGTGAGGATGGCTCCATCCTCTCCGGCATAGTAATTGCCATGCCATTGGTTTTTCAGGAGTGTACCTCGCTGGGAGAAAAGATAGCGGGTGCCGTTCACGTTACGTATCCCAGTCGCTGCAGTGCCATTTGCCGTTAGATAGTATCTTCCCGTTTCGTCTTCAAACCAGCTTTGACTGCGCATCTTTCCGTCTTTTGCAAAATAATAGTAGTTGTCGTCTATTTTTGCCCATCCTGTAACCATCTTGCCGAAATGGTCGAAATAATATTTTGATCTGTGGTAGTACAGCCATCCGGTACGAGGTACTCCCTCTTTATAATAATAGATATCATTGTTCTCTGTGACCCAGCCGTCTTTTAACTCCGGTTCTGCAGGTTCAGTAGTGATGGCCTCTGTCGGTAGTTCTTTCTTGTCAGAGGAACAGGCGGAGATGGCTGCAATGATCGCCAGAGATAGAATGGCCAGATAAAATCTGATTTTATGGTACATGATCGTTTCCTTTGTCGGTTTCAGTCCGAATAATTACGATTATTATACCATATTCTGAGATTGAAAGAAATTGCAGAGAGGAATTTAATAACGACAATAAGAAAAATATTTGTGTTAATTAATCAAATAACATAATTTTCATCTTGAATTTTTCTGTAGTGATTGGTATATTAAAGGAAAGGATAAGATTGTGTATTTTTGTAGGATATAGATAAAAAGGAGTAGTCAAAGTATGGCCGATAGAAAAAGGAGAAGAAGCCACAGAAGGAAATCGAGGATTCGCAGAAAAATCAATGCGGCTCTTCTTGGTATCGTTGCATGTTATTTCCTGGGAGCTTTATTTTTTAACACCCATTATTTTCCGAACACAAAAGTCGGGAATATAGATATTAGTTTCCGAAGCCTGACTTCAGCAAAAAAACATCTGGAAAAGGAACTGGGCAGTTATCAATTAAAGATTGAAGAACCGGAAGGACAGGAAACAATTTCAGCGCAGGATGCGGGGCTTGCCTATACGAATCTCGACAGCATCAGGGATCTCCTGAAAAATCAGCAGGCGTTGCTCTGGGGATATGAAGCGGCATTTGTCAGAAATCATCCGAATCATGCCTTGCAGGTGCAGATTGACGATGCAAAGCTCAGTGCTGCGATTGACCGGCTGGCTTGTATGTCCCCGGCACAGCCGCAGGAATCCCAGAATGCCAAGGTGGTTTATGACAAAAAGAATAAGGCGTATGTTATCCAGAATGAAACCATAGGAAATATTGTGGACAAACCCCATTTTCAGCAAGGGGTAAAAGAAGCATTTGTGAATCTTGATTCGTCTGTATCGCTCAAAGAACCTCTTTACTATGTGCAGCCGCAGTATACGGCGACTTCGAAAGAGGTTATCGATGCCAGGGATCTGATGAATGCGTATCTGAAGGCAGCCGTCACCTACAAAGACGGTGATCTGAAGATTCGTATGACAAAAACGGATATTACAAATTTCCTGAAATGTTCAAACACTTACAAGGTCTCTTTTAAAGATAAGACAATCAGAAAATATGTAAAAGCCAAGCTTTCTAAAGCTTTCAATTCTATAGACGGAGATATCCCTTCCGGCCTGACGGCGTGGAGAGTCAGTGTGGATCAGGAGAGCAAAAATATCGTCAAAAATATCAAGGCGAAGAAGGCTGTAACCAGAAAACCTGTCTATTCCAATGAGGGGCTTGACCGGGATGAATATAATCTGGGTCGTACATTTATCGATGTAAACATCAGCGACCAGCATATGTGGTACGTGGAAGGCGGTAAAGTCGTATTCTCCAGTGATGTGGTGACGGGAAATGTTTCTTCCGGACATGCAACCACGACAGGAATCTATCATATTGCCTATCGGCAGAGAGATCATCTGATGGTAAAATATAATTCCTTTGTTCATTATTGGATGCCTTATAATACGACCGTCGGTGTCGGTTTCCATGATGCGAGCTGGCGCAGCAGCTTTGGAGGACAAATTTATCGGACAAATGGATCTCACGGATGCATTAACATGCCTCCGGCTAAAGCAAGGGAACTTTTCTATATGATCAGTGCCGGCACGACTGTGTATGTACACTACTAAACAATTGCATCAATGACTGCATATTCAGGGACCGACGCCGGATGCGCGTCGGCCTTTTTTCTTTTTCGTATATCTCATGGAGGTTTTGCATGTATTTAGGTAACGAATTCAGTATCGCACTCGAACAATGGGGCACCTTGTTCTCACTGGTGATTTTTATAACGCTTGTACTTAACAGGGAAAAAAATTCCAAAGAACAGAATTATCTGAGTATATTGGTTCTGGCCAATTCCCTTATGCTTATGTCCGATGTCCTGGCGTGGCAATTTGACGGAGATGTATCCAGATTCGGTTACTACATGGTTAGAATCACGAATTTTGCTGTATTCGAATTGAATGTGATTCTGATGCTGCTTTTTGCGGCATACGCACTTTTGTTCATTAAGCGTACAGAAAGAGCAATCTGGGGAACATCACTGGTCTACCTTCTTTGTGCTGTGGCAACCTTGCTGATTGTTTTGAACCAGTTTGTTCCGTTCTATTATTATTTTGACAGTGCGAACTGTTATTTCCGGGCAGCATGGTTCCCATTGTCCCATGTTCCGATGATTGCTGCCATGCTGATAGAGGTTATTATTCTGACCACGCATCGGAAAGAAATGAGCAACGAAAGATTCATGGCATTGATCTCTTACATTGTGCTGCCGCTTCTCGCAACAATACTGCAGAGCATGATGCCGGAACTGTCTTTGACCATCATCAGTACGACCATCTCTGTGTTCATTGCCTATGCGGTATCTCTTCATGAGAAGAACCAGATCATCATGGAACAGGAAAAGAGTTTGCATGATATGCAGCTTAAGATATTCATGTCCCAGATTAAACCACATTTTCTGTATAACTGTCTGAATACGATCTATATACTCTGCCGCCGTGATCCGGAACAGGCCAGGGAGGCTATCAGTGATTTTTCGGATTACCTTCGCTGCAATATGAATTCTCTGACAAAAGAAGGCCTGGTTCCTTTTGAAACAGAAATGAATCATGTCAGGTCCTACCTGTCATTGGAGAAAATGAGATTTCAGGAGGAGCTGTCCGTTGAATATGATATCGCAGTCAGTGATTTCCTTGTCCCGTCTCTTACGATTGAACCTCTTGTAGAAAATGCGGTGAAGCACGGACTCGGGAAAAAGACCGGGGGAGGAACCGTCAGAATCAGTACCAGAGACCAGGATGGATGTTACAAGGTGATTGTGGAAGATAACGGAGTGGGTTTCGAACCTGGCAATGAGTCACGATGGAAAGAAGACCATGTGGGAATCCGCAATGTCAAGAGCAGACTGAAGATGATGTGTGACGGTATCCTCCTGACGGAGAGTGCACCGGGTAAAGGAACGACAATGACAGTCATATTAAAGAAGGAATGAGAATCACTATGTACGATACAATGAATCGTGACAATATCATACAGGATGTTCTGGTGGGCATCGTGACAGCCTTTGTTTCGATACCGATTTCCATGGGCTATGCGCAGGTTGCCGGACTGCCGCCTGCTTACGGTCTTTACGGTTCCCTTCTGCCTATACTGGCATTCGGCCTCCTTACCTCTTCGAAAAGGTTTGTCTTCGGTGTGGACGCTGCACCGGCCGCTCTTTGCGGAGGCCTGCTGGCTACGATCGGCATGGCGTCATCTTCCCAGGAAGCCATCAAACTTGTTCCTGCTATTACCCTGCTTACGGCAGGCTGGCTTTTTGTCTTTTACCTGCTGGATGCAGGAAGATTTACCAGATTCATCTCGGTACCGGTAATGGGAGGTTTTATTACCGGGATTGGTTCTACGATTATTCTGATGCAGGTTCCCAAGCTGTTCGGGGGCACTTCCGGAAGAGGGGAACTCCATGAGCTTCTGATTCATATTTTTAAAGAGGCACAGGGTGGATTTCATCTGTTATCCTTTGTGCTTGGTATTCTGACAATCATTATGATCAGGATTTTTGCACGTCTGTATCCCAGGATTCCCATGGCTGTCATCGTCATGGTGGCAGGGGCCTTGCTTACAAGATTGCTGCATCTGGAGCGTCTGGGCGTTAAACTGCTTCCTAAAGTGGACAGAGGGTTTCCAAGGGTTGCCTTTCCGGATTTTAGTCTGGTTCCGGTACATTTGCGGGCCATTGTTCTTTCCAGTATGGTCATAGCGCTGGTCATTGTGGCTGAGACATTGCTGGCATCCGGTAATCTGGCGCAGAAACATGGGGAAAAGCTCAATAATCGAAAGGAAATCTTTGCCTATACCATTGCAAATGTTTTGTCATCTCTTGTTGGCTGTTGTCCGGTGAATGGCAGTGTCTCCGGGTCTGGTCTGGCAGATCAGTACGGCGTGCATTCTCAGATCATGTCCGTAGCTGCATCTGTGACCATGGGATTTGTGCTTCTTTTCGGAACAGGTTTTATCGCGTGGCTTCCGGTCCCGATTCTTACCGGAATCGTGGTCTCGGCGTTGCTTGGAACCCTTGAATGGGAGCTGGCTTCCAGTCTCCACAAGGTTGACCGCATGGAATGGGTCATATTCTATGTTGCATTTTTTGTTGTGCTGCTTTTTGGTACGATTTATGGTGTGGCTGCCGGTGTGGTCTTATCGTTTTTTACGGTGATTGTCCGGGCATCGAGACCACCGACGGAATTTCTGGGGTGGATTGAAGAGGAAGATGAGTTTGTACCGCTTGGAGAGTATCCGCAGGCGAAACGGATTAAAGACATATCCATCTATCGCTTCCGGGGTGCTTTGTTTTTTGCCAACATAGACCGTTTCTGCAGAGATATTGAAGACGAGGCGGAAAATGAACTCGAGATGATTTTTGTAGATTGCAGAGGGATTTCTTCGATTGATGTGACGGCCTCGAACAGATTGAGGAATCTGTATCACTGCCTTTTGGACAAGGGAGTCAGGCTCTGTCTGACAGGGCACAGTTCACATCTTAACAGACAGCTTCTTGTATTCGGCTCTAAAGAACTGATCGATGAGGGGGCTGTCAGCCCGAGTCTCAGGCAGGCACTGAATCTTCATGGGTATCAGAAACCGTATCCTCTTGAAGGGGAGTCGGAACCCGACCAGACCGAGAAAGAATTATCGCAGGCCGGAGCACAGCTTGCGTGGGCTTATGGGGAAGAAGGCGCATTTGACAGGATGGAACGATATGCGGGGGTAATCGGAGAAAAACTCCTGGCAGAAGGGTCGTATGACTGGCAAGATGTAAGAGCCACAGAAGAAGAATTGTTCCATGGATACTGGAATATGACTGAGGAAGCGGAGCTGCTTTGCCATCTGGCCATCTGGCTTTCTGAACGAGATAAGAACAAGGATGACGTAAAGATACAGAATTATCTGGAGAGAATCCGTCTGCAGTATGTACAGACGCTGGCAGTTCTTGAGCGAACGGATTCCGACGCAGCCGCACAGATTGAGGAAATGAAAAGAAGGCTGGTTCGGGAGAATAAAGGTTCTTCTTTCGTTTTGGAATCTTTTTAAAGGTTATCTTTACGGCATAGCCTTATCTGTGATATAATGTCTGTTAACTTGTTGATTTATAAAAAAATGGTGAGAAAGGAAAAAAGATATGGTAACAACCATTACGACATCCAATTTTGATACAGAAGTCCTTCAGGCAGAAGGAAAAGTGTTGGTTGATTTCTGGGCATCCTGGTGCGGACCCTGTAAGATGCTTTCTCCGATCGTTGATGAGGTAGCCAATGAAGTCAGTGGACTGAAAGTGTGCAAGATCAACGTGGATGAAGAACCTGCACTCGCAAGAAAGTATAAAGTCATGAGCATTCCTACGCTGATCGTTTTCGAGAACGGACAGCCGGTCAATCAGAATGTTGGCTTTATCAGTAAAGAACAGGTAATTGCTCTGACGAAATAATTTAGAAAGAGCGGGGCTGATACATCTTTAATCGGATGTGTCAGCTCTTTTATCGAGATAAATCATGATGGACAGGAGATACATACAATGGCAGTTGACAGCAACAAGATCAGAGGGATGATGGCAGGGAAAACCCTGGAATACGGCAACATTAAAAAAATGCATGATATGGTACTCTCGGCATCTGATGCAGAGGAAAAGAAGAAGATCATGAAGCATTCTGTATTCTTTGCCGGACAGCTTCCTCTTGATGAGAATCATATGGTGGATCTTGCCGGGACCCGTCGTTTGCTCAGGGCATCCATGACTTATGATGAAGCAGAGGAAAGCTTGCCCCTGCTTCTTGAAGGACTGGTAACACAGAAGTTTCTGATTGAAAAGGGCGAAGGACGTTACGAAGTCAATGAAAAGTATGAAAATACCATAGTCAAAGCACGTAAGATCGCCCGGGCATACAGGCTCGATCAGGAGACTGTGTCAGAAGAGGATCTGAGCAGAGCAAAGAAAATGTACCAGACCGGCACCAGACATTATCATGCGGGAGATTTTGAGGAAGCAGCAGAGTGCTTCCGGCGTGCCGTGGATACAGGACAGCTGCGGATGGCGTATTTCAGCCTTGGACAGATGTACCATGAAGGGCGGGGAGTAGAGCAATCCGATAAAGAAGCGTTATATTATCTCAGTAATGCGATGATTCGCGGCGCGATGATCGCAGAAC
>CACZNZ010000538.1 GCA_902782625.1 uncultured Lachnospiraceae bacterium
CGGTTTGATCCCGTACTTGTCCATCGCAGCTTTTGCTTCAAGCCCGATCACGGACTGATGCAGAAGGACCTGATTTAATACACTGCCAAGAACATAACGGTATCCCGGATCGGATGCAGCGACTTCTACTGCTTCAGAGATAGCACATCCAAGGCTCCCGGTGGTTCCGGGATGTTCTTTTAAAATTTTTCTTCCGACATTGGTACTCTCAGACGGGGAAGGGACGACGGAAGCACCGTATGTTCTCATAACCTCACGGCGGAATGGCTTTTGTTCATAGGAGACTTTTACCATGTAAACTTTACAGTCAAGACCAAGGTAAGCACATGCCATCGACAGTGCGGTACCCCACTGACCGGCTCCGGTCTCTGTGGTAACACCTTTTAATCCCTGATCTTTTGCGTAATATGCCTGTGCGATCGCAGAGTTCAGTTTGTGGCTTCCACTGGTGTTGTTTCCCTCGAATTTATAATAGATTTTTGCCGGTGTCTGAAGCTTTTCTTCCAGACAGTATGCACGAACCAGCGGTGACGGACGATACGTTTTATAGAAATCACGGATTTTTTCAGGGATCTCAACGAATGGTGTATCGTTGTCGAGCTCCTGTTTTACCAGCTCCTCACAGAAGACTGCGCCAAGCTCTTCAGCAGTCAGAGGCTGTCCGGTTCCGGGGTTCAGCAATGGGGCAGGTTTGTTCTTCATATCTGCCCGAAGATTATACCAGCTTGTCGGCATCTCATTTTCTTCCAGGTAAATCTTATAAGGGATTTTGTTCTCGCTCATTCTTGTTTCCTCCTCTTTTTGAATCGATCTGAATTCAGGGACAAAAAGGTAATAAAAAAACCTGTCCCTGCAGTTACTGCTGGGACAGGTAATATCTACAATATTCCTGCGGTGCCACCCGGCTTGATATGACTAGCATACCCTCTTTGCGCATACAGATACTTCATATGCCGAATTTTGATTACGGAGATTCCCGCTCCGTCGCCCGTACTTTGCAAATGCATGAAACATATACATTTCAGGTTGCCCTCAGAAGTCCATTCAGCTCTGGCATGTATGCTGCCTTCCCACCAGCGGCAGCTCTCTGGAATACAGAGGCCGGTACTTACTCACTCTTCCTCAACGGTTTTGCAAATCATACCATAAATGAAATTCATTGTCAACATTTTGCTGTGGATATGTAGAATTGTTCAACTTCTGTTTTCCATTTTCCGGATTCTCCAGGCTTCGGCTAAAACCTTGGTATCCCAATGTTCGTCAGGCTCAGATACGAGCAGGGTTCGAAATCCATACAAACGGCTGTTTTGATAGACGACATCTTCATCGTCAATATGCAAAGAGATACGATAATAATTCGGCAGTTTGGCCGGGAGTCGCTTTACTCTTGTTCTCTGTACTTCCTTTAGATGCCGGAACCCATTGACTATGCCATCAAAACGGATGCCGTAATGACGGAAAAGGTTGCGAATATACCACTCATTCCGGAAAGAAGAAGTATAGATCCAGACCTCGAATCCTTCTTCCTGGAGTGTATGAATCAGTTTGATGCTGCCTTTGCGCAGCCGGTTCGGATAAAATCTGTTCAGGGGGAACCGAAGGGGATCCTCGGTTTCATATGTTTCGGGTGGTACAAAGAGTACCCCATCAAGATCAAAAGATACTCTCATGTCATTCCCTTTCTTTCTCTGTATGGGAGCCTTGTTTTGCTTCCTCGTCATGATAGCACAGCCAGATCATATGGACAAGCATTCCGACCGACACAATCATCATGATGATTTCTGTCACAGGCTGGGCCCAGAGCATGCCGTAAAAACCGAAAAAATGATTGAATATAAACAGTAATGGTACATACAGGAAGAACTGGCGGACCAATGTTATTCCAAAAGCGTATGCCGGCTTGCCCATCGCCTGAAAAGACATGCGGCTCATAGAGACTGCACCGACAAAGGGAAGGATACACATGAGAGTGCGCAGAACTCTGCTGCCGAGTGCAATCACCTGAGAGGTGGAGGAAAATATGCCGATCAGTTCCGGAGCAAAAATCCCGAAGAATACCATGACACAAAGCTCCGTGCCACTTACTACCAGCAGCCCGGCTTTCAGGATGGCAAGCATCCGTTTATAATTGCGGGCACCGTAATTATATCCCATCAATGGCTGGGTTCCTGCAGCAAACCCCTGATAAATGTAATTGCCTAAGGACAGGATTTTCTGTGCAATGCCCATGGCAGCCACCGTCAGTTCTCCGTAGGAGACAGCCAGATGGTTGTTGATGATGTAGGCCGCGGAAGTAAGCAGTGTTTCCAACGTTGCCGGAATACCTACCCAGAATATTTCACGAAGGATTTCCCCGGTAGGACAGATCAAAGAAAGAGAAGGCCGAAGCAGTGTCCTTCCGGTGCCATAGAACCACAGGGAGACAGCCATCCCCAAACCATTGCCAAGAATGGTAGCAATGGCGGCTCCTCTGATTCCCATGTGCAGCGCAAAAATAAATATCGGATCCAGCACGATATTGGCAAATGTTCCGGCGACCATGCCAAAGACGGAATACCTGACAGAACCTTCACTTCTAAGCAGCTGTCCAAAAGTGTAATTGCCCATGGTAAACAGGCTTCCGGCCAGAATGATAAAAACATATTGCTTCGTAAATTCGAAGGTATGGCTCTGCGCCCCGAGACCTTTTACAAGGGCGGGAAGAAAAAGGATCCCCACTGTTCCTAAAAGAAAACTGTTGCAGACGGTAAGCGCCATACCAGAAGTCAGGGTATGATTCGCTTTTTTGTGATCGTCAGCCCCCAGACAGCGGGCAATCAGCGAAGAAGCACCTGTACCGATCATATTCGATAAAGCGATGGAGATCATCATAACAGGGTAGGCAAGATTGACAGCTGCCAGCTGATAATCATCATGCATCAATCCGATAAAATAAGTATCCGTAAGATTGTAGAGCACCATGATAAACATGCCGGCAATCAGTGGCACTCCCATGGAGACCACGGCCTTTACCGGCTTTTCTTTGCTCATGATATAAATTCGCCTGTCTTCTTTTTTTGCTGTCTCATTCATGATGGTATGCCTCAATTCCGTACTGTTTTTTGTTACTTACAATAACACAGGTTCGTCAATGTGTAAAATGAAGGCTGTCTGCTCAAATCTTTATTGCTTATGAATCCATAATCGAATATAATGAGAATATCATGAAACATTATCAGCCTATCAGGCGGAAGAGCAGGTGAACAAATGCAGAATTCTCAGAACATAACAGATAAAACAGGATATGGATTCGACCGCTATTATGGGGTCATAGATGTTTGGGCACTTGCCTTTGGCTGTATCGTCGGGTGGGGAGCTTTTGTCATGCCCGGAACAACCTTTTTGCCAATTGCCGGGCCTCTTGGGACGGCAATTGCCATGGTGGTCAGCACCATAATCATCCTGATCATCGGTGCAAACTATGCATTCTTAATGATTCGAAGACCAGGGACGGGCGGACCCTATTCGTACACAAAAGAAGCTTTTGGAAGAGACCATGCTTTTTTGTGTTCCTGGTTTTTGTGTCTTTCTTATCTGACCGTCGTTTTTCTGAATGCCACGGCTTTGTTCATTGTGGTACGTACCATGGGAGGAAAAATATTACAGACCGGGTATGATTATCAGATAGCCGGCAATACCATTTATCTTACGGAAGTGGCCGTTTCGGTAGTTGCTCTTTCAATAGTGGGAGTGATGTTTATCAAGGCAAAAGCGGCACTGCAGCGTATACATACTGCTTTGTCTGTCATCCTTTTGACAGGATCTCTCCTGGTTGCGGCCTGTTGTATCCCTAAGGTACCGTTTTCCAATCTGACACACCCTTTTGGGTTGACAAATCTCAATCCTTCCTTTGTGATATTTTCAATCGTATTATTTGCACCATGGGCTTTTGTGGGATTTGATATTATTTCCCTTGAGACTTCACATTTCAAGTTTCCGTTGGAAAAGTCCAAAGGAATTATCGCCATGTCGATTATCCTGAGTGGATTGGTTTATCTGTCTATGGCTCTCGTCTGTATTGCTTCCGTACCAGATGGGTACAGTTCCTGGCCCGAGTATCTTCAGGCATTGAGTCAGCTTTCCGGCGTGGAATCTGTACCGACGTTTTACGTGGCCAGACATATCATGGGACCCGTTGGATTCTGGATTCTGGGAATTACGGCGCTGGCAGCTATCCTTACAGGGATGATCGGTGCCTACAGAGCTACGACAAGGGTGCTGGCCACGATGGCGGAGGATCGCATTCTGTCAGAACATTTTCTTACCACAAGCCGGGCCATTCTCTTTATCATGGGGATATCGATCCTGATTGCCTTCCTGGGAAGAAATGCACTGGAATGGTTTGTGGAACTGACATCTTTTGGCGCAGTCGTGGGGTTTGGTTATACCTCTGCGGCAGCATGGAAACTCAGTAAAATAGAGAATAACAGGGCTGTTTTGATTACCAGCACACTGGGGACCTGTATTTCTGTACTGTTTGCAATTGTTCAGATGATACCGAATCTTACGGCACTGGAATCCATGGGGGCACAGTCATTCCTTCTGTTGACCCTGTGGTGCCTGATTGGATTTTTCTTTTATTGGAGGACAGTCGTCCACAGTGATCTGTCAGAGTACAGCGGGATGTCCACATCCGGATCAGTCCTGTTTTCACTGTTGCTCTACTCTGCACTGATGTGGTTTGGGAAGATAATATATTCTATAAATGATCCTGTACAGATGAGAAAGAGTGTGATTTCAAATGGTATTATTCTGTTGATGTTTGTCTTTGTCGGTCTGGGGATTATGTTCTATCTGCAGAATCTGGTCCGGAAAAAACATGAGGACCTGGAACGTGAGAAGATCAGGGCGGTAGAGAGCAGTCTGGCCAAAAGCCAATTCCTCTTTAATATGTCGCATGATATCCGTACGCCGATGAATGCGATTCTTGGATATACGAATATTGCACGGCAGGAGAATGAGTCTCCGGTTATTGAAGATTACCTGTCCAAAATCGAGGGTTCAGGACAACATTTGCTTTCCCTCATCAATGATGTTCTCGAGATGAGTCGGATTGAAAGTGGAATGGTTGAACTGGAGAGTGCGCCCGAGGATCTGTGCATGATTCTCAACAGTATGAAAGAACTGTTCGCCCATCAGATGGAAAAAAAGCAGATGGAGTTTTCGATATATACTTCGCAGGTTAAACACCCCTATGTATGGTGTGATAAAAAGAATCTGAACAGAGTGCTGCTTAATCTCATCAGTAATGCGTACAAATTTACGCCTCAGGGCGGGACGATCACAGCGGCGGTC
>CACZNZ010000539.1 GCA_902782625.1 uncultured Lachnospiraceae bacterium
GTCTGACCGATTGTCTAAAGTATAGCATAAGAAATCTGTGAATTCTATCATAACCTATGGTAAACTTGATACGTTAGGAGGATGTGATAATGATAAAAGGTGTATTCCTTGATTGCATAGATATCAACCGCGGCGATTTATCCTGGGAACCTATGAAATCACTGTGTGAATTTGAGTACCATCTCACTTCCACAGAAGAAGAAGCAAAAGCGAGACTCACCGATGCAACAGCAGTTTTTGTTGATTCCTTCCCGATCGACAGACGTGTCATGGAGAATAATCCACAGTTGAAATACATCGGCATCGCAGCGACAGGGTTCAACCATATTGACCTTAAGGCTGCGGAAGAGATGGGAATTGCAGTAACGAACATTCCTGCCTATTCAACCGATGCGGTTGCACAGCATGCCTTTGCGCTGCTTTTGCAGATCACAAATCATCCGGGGACGTATGACGATGTGGAAACAACGCCTCTGACACTTCTGAACGGCAAGTCGATAGGCATCATAGGATACGGCAATATCGGCAGGCAGATCGGTTCTATTGCTGAAGCGTTCGGCATGAAAGTGATTCCTTACAGTTTGGATCCAAAGGGCGCTCAGGAGGCGGATGTTCTATCGCTGAATTGTCCTCTTACGGAGAAGAACAAAGGGATGATAGACATGGCGTTTATCGACGGGATGAAGGACGGCGCGATATTTATCAATACGGCACGGGGAGGACTTGTGGACGAACAGGCGCTTGCCGACGCTCTCAAAAGCGGCAAACTGAAAGCGGCAGGGCTCGATGTACTCGCACAGGAACCGCCGGATGAATCGTGCCCGCTTCTCGGACTTGAAAACTGCGTTATTACACCGCATATCGCTTTCACACCGAAGGAGACAAGAGAAAAAATAATACATATTATGGCAACCAACTTGAAGTCCTTCCTTGATGGGGGAAGCGACAACAGAATCGTCTGAAGCAGATCAACAGGAGACTAACATGAAAGAAAAGTATATTATGGCCCTCGATCAAGGGACAACAAGTTCCAGATGCATCATATACAACAAAAAAGGTGAGCAGATCAGTGTGGCACAGATGAAATTCACGCAGTATTTCCCTGAGGCGGGCTGGGTTGAGCATGATCCTCTTGAAATTTGGGAATCTCAGCTGGAAGTTGCAAGAATGGCACTGTGTGAATCCGGCCTGAATGCGGAAGATATTGATTCCATCGGTATTACAAACCAGAGAGAAACAACAATTGTCTGGGATAAATACACCGGAAAACCCGTATACAATGCAATTGTCTGGCAGTGCAGGAGAACTGCCGATTTCTGCTTTGAACTGAAGGCTGAAGGACTGAATGATGTCTATAGGGATAAAACCGGGCTTCTGATCGATCCTTACTTCAGCGGGACAAAACTCAGGTGGATCCTTGAGAATGTGGAAGGAGCCAGAGACAGGGCTGAAAAGGGTGAACTGCTCTTTGGAACCGTTGAAACATGGCTGATATGGAACCTGACCGGCGGAAAAGTCCATGTTACGGATTATTCCAACGCTTCCAGAACCATGCTGTTCAACATACACACCCTCAAATGGGATGAAGAGATTTTGCAGAGGCTTAATATCCCTGAATGTATGCTGCCGGAACCAAAGCCATCCAGCTGCATATACGGGGAAACAGATGAAAGCATCTTCGGTATTCCGGTTACAATCGGGGGCGCGGCCGGGGACCAGCAGGCTGCTCTCTTCGGGCAGACATGCTTCCATGCGGGAGAAGCCAAAAATACATTCGGAACAGGAGGGTTCGTTCTGATCAATACGGGGGAAACGCCTGTTATGTCATCGAACGGTCTTCTTACTACGATTGCGTGGGGTATTGATGGTCATGTCAACTACGCGCTTGAAGGATCGGTCTTTGTCTCCGGAGCACTGATTCAGTGGCTGAGGGATGAACTTGGAATCATAGAGAGCGCATCCCAGACAGAAAAAATGGCGATGAAAGTAAAAGATACAGCCGGAGCATATATTGTTCCTGCATTTACAGGACTGGGAGCCCCATACTGGGATCCATATGCAAGAGGGGCTATACTCGGACTTACGAGGGGCGTAAGCAGGGATCACATAGCGAGAGCCGCACTGGAATCTATGGCATACCAGACATATGATCTTCTGAAGGCGATGTCTGATGATCTGGGAAAGGACTTAAAAGCCTTAAAAGTGGATGGCGGTGCTTCCGCAAACAACTTTCTTCTCCAGTTCCAGTCAGATATTCTGGGCTGTGATGTCTACAGACCGGTCTGCATTGAGACGACATCTCTGGGCGCCGCTTATCTGGCCGGACTGGCTACAGGATACTGGCAGTCGGAAGAAGATGTGAAGAGCAACTGGCAGATCGACAGGATATTCGGCTGCACGATGGGAGAGGAAGAGCGCAGAACCCTTTTGAAAGGCTGGCACGAAGCGGTTGGCAGGACATTGACAGCAGTTTAACATACTGGTTTTATCACTTTTCTGTATTTTATTGCTTTTTTGCATTGATTTCTCACACGTCAATGTATTATTGCTTGAAAATACGCAGTTTCAGACCTATAATATATTCGTAAGTCTACAAGTTTCAGGAGATTGATTTGGAAGAAAAAATTAGGTCTATTCTTAGAGAACAAGTTGATCCGGTCCTGCAGGAGCATTTTGGGGGTTCGAGTCTTACCAGGTATGAAGACGGCGTTGCATACGTAAGGCTTACCGGAGCCTGTGCCCAGTGCCCATCTGCCCAGGAAACTCTTGAAAGTGTAGTAAAGGATTTTGTTATGGGAGGATGTCCCGAAGTGAAGGATGTAATTCTTGATACTTCTGTAAGTGAAGATCTGCTGGACATGGCCAGAAAAATCCTGAACGGAGAAATGAAAGACGATTAAACAGGCAGTATTTTTGTGCTGCCTTTTAATATATCAGCTATAATTTGTTCAAAATATCTGCCTGCAATTCTGCAGGCGGAAAGTAAAGCAATAAGAAGGAGAGTTTTATTATGTTAATGACAGGCGAACAGTACATCGAAAGCTTAAGAA
>CACZNZ010000540.1 GCA_902782625.1 uncultured Lachnospiraceae bacterium
CACGGAGATGGCTAAAATTACCAGATATGCCATGGCGATTCCGCTGATCCGTAGTGTCGTGGCAAAGAGCTCTTATTACACGAGGTCCGGGCAGGATATCAATGTAAATACGACGAACTGGTTTACCAGGGGAATGATAGAATACGACCGCAGCACTTATAAGATCATCGGATCCAAGTCAGGAACCACGAATGCAGCCGGTCATGTGTTTATCGCTACAGCCATGGATAAACTTGGTCATGAAGTAATCTGTGCCTATTTCGGAAATGTGAGCAAAGAGAGTACTTTTGCCTCTATCCGTTCGTTATTTAATTATACATTTAAACAGGCGAAAAAAGGGAAGATTGTTTTAAGCTGCAGTGATTACGATGTGAGGAATTCAAAGTCCTTTGGTCCGGTCCATGACAGATATGCTTCATTGCATTGTTATCCGCAGAACAGAAGCGGACGTTTTGAATTCCGCTCAGCCGTGACAAGAACACAGTTAGCCAGGATGATGCGCGGTATTGATGGGCTGAAAGGAGATACTACGCTGGCTTCCTTTGTCCTTGCCAACAGGGCGGGGCATGTGACCGCGCTGCGGCTGGCAGAGCTGGTTCAGGATCTGGCACCGGATTATCTGCCTGGTAAAGAGGTCAAAGAGATTCTAAAGGACTGCCCTGGAACGCAAGATTTGAATAAAGAGGAGAAGAACGCCTTTGCTTCTTTTATAAAGCATGGACTTGTACCGCAGGATTCCTGCCGCAATCCAAAACAGATTATTACTCGTAAGCAGGCTTTGCTGTTTGCTGATCTGTTCAGTGACTATCAGGTGCGATACAGTATCGAACATCCGGATGCGCCAGCAGAGTATTTAAATGAGGTCGGAGAATTAGGAATTTCTTCGATAGCCTTCAACAGTAAATGGACACAGCTGCTAAACAATCAGAAAACTGATCAATAGGAGGAGAATAAGATGAACGAAAAAAAACTCTACAAATCAAAAAAAGATAAGATGATCAAAGGTGTCTGTGGGGGACTTGGTACGTATCTTCAGATGGATTCCACACTGATCAGACTTCTGCTGGTTATCTGCGGTCTTTTTACAGGAGGATTTCCTGTGTTGGTGTTCTATATCATCGCAGCTGCAATCATTCCGGACGAACCGGAAGAGTATATTGATATCTATGAAGAATGATTACGTCCCAAACAGTACTGCAGACAGATTTCTGCGTGGGGAGACACTTTCAGTAGATGAATATGAAGAGATCCTGAATTTGATGGCTGCACCGGAATTTGCTCAGGAAGTGACAGAACTTGCAGTAAAACTACGGAAAAAATATTTTGGGAAAAAAGTTTATGTTCGGGGACTGATCGAGTTTACGAATTACTGTAGAAATGACTGTTATTACTGCGGGATTCGACGCGGGAACCGCCATGCCGTAAGATACAGGATGAATGAGGAGGAGATCCTTTCCTGCGCCAGACAGGGGTATGAGCTAGGTTATCGTACTTTTGTGCTGCAGGGAGGAGAGGATCCGTGGTTTAGCACTGACAAAATTGCTTCTTTAGTAGAAAAGATCAAAATGACCTATCCGGATTGTGCTTTGACGCTTTCCGTAGGCGAGCATGATAAAGAGACCTACCGCCTTTGGAAAGAGGCTGGTGCAGACCGGTATCTTCTGCGACATGAGACGGCGAAGGAGGAGCATTACCGTATGCTTCATCCTTCGTCTATGTCGCTTGCCCACAGGAAAAACTGCCTTTATTGGCTAAAGGAACTTGGCTATCAGGTGGGAGCTGGGTTTATGGTTGGATCTCCGGGTCAGACGAGAAGAAATCTCGCAGCTGACCTGCGGTTTTTAAAAGAACTGGAGCCGGAAATGATTGGAATCGGCCCTTTTATCCCTCATCACGATACCTGCTTTGCGAGGCATGAGGCAGGTACTGTTTCACAGACATTACAATTACTGTCTGTTCTCCGGGTAATGTTTCCCCAAGTGCTGCTTCCTGCCACGACGGCTTTAGGAACACTTGATCCGCTGGGCAGAGAAAAAGGCCTCCAGGTGGGGGCCAATGTGGTGATGCCGAATCTGTCTCCGACTGATCAGCGAAAAAAATACGATCTGTATGACAATAAAATCTGTGTCGGAGACGACGCAGCAAAATGTCAGGACTGTCTTGCTCTGCGTATTAAGAATGCAGGCTATGAGATGGTAAGTGCAAGGGGAGATCACCCGGGATTTGCCTGAAAGACTTCTATTCGGGATAGTGGAGGTTTTCAGGCTTCGGATCTTCGAGTGCTTCCCTTAAATATTTTTCGGCAAGAAATCTGGCCATAGGGAGATTCTGATCCAGGTAATTGCCACAGTCTCTTGGACTTGCTCCTGGTATTTCATCGTCGAAATCCCGGATGAAGCGGAAAGTATCTCTGACAAGTTCCACTACATCACGGGAAGACAGATCTCCGGAAAGAATCAGATAGCATCCCGTCCGGCATCCCATCGGACCGAAATAAATGACCCGATCCTTCCAGATTTCATGATTGCGCAGATAGGTTGCTGCCAGGTGTTCAATGGTATGCAGCTCGGCTGTATTCATAACCGGTTCACGGTTCGGCGCAGTCATCCGAAGGTCAAAAGTAGTCAGTGTTTCCTCGCCGATATGATCTTTTCTCGACACATAAACACCCGGCATGAGATCGAGATGGTTGACAGTAAAGCTGGCTATTTTCTCCATAGTTCCTCCTTTATGTTATTTTTTGATTTCATGATACTCCAGAAAAAATGAAAGGTCAATGGTTTGCCATAAAAACAGGGGTATGCTATACTTAAAAGTAAACAAGCCCTTTTCAGAGAGTCCGGAAATAGTGGGCTTTCCGTCAGAGTCAGATCACAAAGGAGAATAAGTATGAGTCAGGTAAAAAGATTATTTGTAGAGAAGAAACCGGAATATGCTGTACATGCAAAAGAACTTGCCGAAGAGATCAAAGCATATCTGTCTATTGATACAGTGGAGTCTTTGCGTGTCCTGATTCGCTATGATGTGGAAAATGTATCGGAAAAGACGCTTGAACAGGCGAAAGTGACGATTTTCTCAGAGCCGCCGGTAGACGAGCTTTATGAAGAGACATTTCCGAGGAAAGATTCCGATAAGGTATTCAGCGTGTCTTATCTTCCGGGACAGTTTGATCAGAGAGCTGACTCTGCCATGCAGTGTGTTCAGCTGATCAATGAAAAGGAGGATCCGGTGATCCAGACCGCTGTGACTTATGTGCTTAGCGGAGATATCACCGAAGAAGAACTAACCAGAATTAAAGCGTACTGCATCAATCCGGTGGATTCACGGGAGAGTGGGGAAGAAAAGCCGGATACTCTTGTGGCAGTCTATGAGGATCCGGAAGATGTCAAGGTCTTCGACGACTTTATCGATCTTAGCAAAGAAGGCCTCCATGAGCTCTATGACAGCCTGTCCCTTGCCATGACATTTAAGGATTTCAGACATATCCAGAAACATTTTCGGAAGGAAGAGCACAGGAATCCGACAGTGACTGAGATCAGAGTGCTTGACACCTACTGGTCCGATCATTGCCGTCACACTACGTTTTCTACGGAACTTAGTGAAATATCATTTGAAGATGGCTATTATAAGCCGATGTTCGAAAAGACATTTCATCGTTATCTGCATGACAGGCTAGATGTCTACGGGTTCAGGAAAGACAAATACGTCTGTCTGATGGATCTGGCCATAATCGGCATGAAGAAGCTGAAGATGGATGGCATCCTCGACAATCTGGAAGAGAGCGATGAGATCAATGCATGTAACATAGTGGTTCCGGTTAAGTTTGATGACGATACCGAGGAATGGCTGATCAGCTTTAAGAATGAGACACACAACCATCCGACAGAGATTGAACCATTCGGTGGTGCTGCTACCTGCCTAGGCGGGGCGATCAGAGATCCGTTGTCAGGCAGATCCTATGTATATCAGGCAATGCGTGTGACAGGATGTGCAGATCCAACGGTCCCCCTGGCCGAGACCATGGAAGGGAAACTGCCGCAGAGAAAACTTACAACCGGTGCAGCCAGAGGATACAGCTCTTATGGTAACCAGATCGGACTGGCTACTGGTCTTGTCGATGAAATCTATCATCCGGGTTATGTTGCCAAACGTATGGAGATCGGCGCCGTGATCGGTGCTGCTCCAAAAGAAAATGTGGTGAGAAAGAATTCTGATCCGGGAGATATCATTATCCTTTTGGGAGGACGAACCGGAAGAGACGGCTGTGGCGGAGCGACAGGTTCATCCAAAGCACATACCACGTCTTCTATCGATACCTGCGGCGCTGAAGTACAAAAGGGTAATCCTCCTACAGAACGAAAGATCCAGCGCCTTTTCAGGAGACCGGAAGTAGCGAAGCTGATTAAGAAGTGCAATGACTTCGGTGCAGGCGGCGTATCCGTGGCAATCGGAGAACTTGCTGATGGACTTCGGATCGACCTGGACAAGGTTCCAAAAAAATATGCAGGACTTGACGGGACGGAGCTTGCGATTTCTGAATCACAGGAGAGAATGGCGGTTGTGCTTGATCCTGGTGATGAGGAGCAGTTCCTTGCCTATGCCGCACAGGAGAACCTTGAGGCAGTGGAAGTAGCTGTTGTCACTGAGGATCCTCGTCTGGTTATGCACTGGAGAGGCAAAGAGATTGTCAATCTGTCCAGAGCATTTCTTGATACGAACGGTGCACATCAGGAGACCAAGGCATTTGTGACCATGCCGGATCCTGATAAGTGTTATTATAAACAATACGAAGAGATTCAGGATATTGAGACCACATGGAAGAAAACCCTGATGGATCTGAATGTATGTTCCAAAAAAGGGCTGGTTGAAATGTTTGACAGCTCGATTGGTGCATCTACCGTTACGATGCCTTTCGGGGGCGATTATCAGCTTACCCCGATTCAGACCATGACGGCCAAGATTCCTGTGATGGATAAAAAGACAGATTTTACGACGATGATGTCTTACGGGTTTGATCCTTATATTTCCTCGTGGAGTCCGTATCACGGTGCTGTCTATGCAGTTCTGGAATCCGTGGCTAAGATCGTGGCAGCAGGCGGAGATTATCATAAGATCCGACTGACTTTCCAGGAATATTTTGAGAAACTTGGGGAAGATCCTAAACGCTGGGGCAAGCCGCTTGCAGCTCTTCTTGGCGCCTATGATGCCCAGATGGGCTTCAAGATTCCTTCCATAGGTGGAAAAGACAGTATGTCCGGATCTTTCGAGGATATCGATGTCCCGCCGACGCTGGTTTCCTTTGCCGTAGACTATCTTGACGGAAAAGATGTGATCACACCGGAATTCAAGGACTCCGGCAATGTGCTTCTTCGGGTAGATATTCCGTTTGATGAGTATGGTATACCGATTTACGAAGAAGCAGGACAAATCTACGATGAGATTCATGAGATGGCCATGGCCGGGCATATCGCTTCCTCTTATGTGATCGGCAGCGGTGGCATGATTGAGGCAATCAGTAAGATGAGCTTTGGGAATATGCTCGGTGTAGACTTTAATAATGAATTCCCGATAGAAGATCTTGCGAAAAAAATGTACGGATCTATCCTCATTGAGGTTCCGATTGAATATATGAAAAATCTCCATGTGTCCTGTACGATGGTGGGAAGAATCACGGACAGAAAGTACTACGAGATTGGAAAAGATATTGAGATCAGTCTTGAGGAAATGCTGGAATGCTGGGAGAGTCCGCTTGAGAAGGTATTCCCGACCAAGACGCCATTCGTCAAGAAGAATAAATCTACTCCTTTGTTTAATACCAGGGGCAATATCTATGTATGTGAACACAAGGTTGCTGTACCGAAAGTATTTATCCCTGTATTCCCTGGAACAAACTGTGAGTATGACTCGGAGAAGGCTTTCGTAAAAGCTGGTGCCAAAGCAGAGACGATTGTTTTCCGCAATCAGTCTGCCAGTGATATCCTGGATTCCATCGAAGCATTTGAAAATGCGATTGCCAATGCGCAGATTGTGATGCTTCCTGGAGGTTTCTCAGCCGGTGATGAGCCGGAAGGTTCCGCGAAATTTATCGCTTCTGTATTCCGTAATGAGAAGATCAAAGAAGCCCTTATGAAACTTCTTCAGGAGAGAGACGGACTGGTACTTGGAATCTGTAACGGCTTCCAGGCACTGATTAAACTTGGTCTGGTTCCATATGGGGAGATTCGCCCACAGAAAGCAGATTCCCCGACATTGACCACCAACGAGATCGGCCGTCATGTCAGCACGATGGCTTATACCAAAGTGGTAAGCAACCAGTCTCCATGGTTGCAGAAAGCAATCCTTGATGAACTTTATGCGATTCCGGTATCCCACGGAGAAGGAAGATTCGTGGCAGATGACGGATTGATCAGAGAACTGTTTGAAAAAGGTCAGGTGGCAACACAGTATGTCAATCTCAAAGGCATGCCTTCTATGGATGTCAGATTTAATCCGAACGGATCCTACTATGCGATCGAGGGTATTACAAGCCCGGACGGCAGAGTGCTTGGCAAAATGGGTCATTCAGAGCGTATCGGAGATAATGTGGCTAAAAATATCCGCGTGAAACAAAACCAGAAAATCTTTGAAAGCGGCGTTGCATATTTCAAATAATCAATAGAATAAAGAGGTTCCTCCTGCACGAGTGGTGAAATCAGAATAGAAAAAAGAGGCTCGTTACAGCAGGAGAGAACCTTTTTTGCAATTTACATGAAAATACGCTGGTATTTAACGACTGAGTATGATAAAATGGATAAGATTGTAAATTGCTTTGCAAGGGGGAAGATCTGACCGAGACTTCTGAAAAGAACATTGAATGAGGCAGTGTGTTTTTCAGTTGTTTCGGAATCTTCCCTGAAAAATGTATTTTAAGGAGGATTATAATTTATGGTCAAACAATTTTCTATGGAACTTGCCGGAAGAACCCTGATGGTGGAGATCGGCAAGGTTGCGGCACAGACAAACGGTGCAGCATTTATGCATTACGGGGATACTGTTGTGCTTTCTACAGCTACGGCATCCGACAAACCGAGAGAGGGTATTGATTTCTTCCCGCTTTCTGTTGACTTTGAAGAGAAGATGTATGCCGTTGGGAAGATTCCCGGAGGATTTAACAAGAGAGAGGGAAAACCTTCTGAGCATGCGATTCTGACTTCCAGGGTGATCGATCGTCCGATGCGTCCGCTGTTCCCGAAAGATTATCGCAATGA
>CACZNZ010000541.1 GCA_902782625.1 uncultured Lachnospiraceae bacterium
AAAGACTACCCGGATGTACTGGCCGAGTTGGAAAAGGAGCCTTTTAACGACTTGCTTGACTGTGGTTGCGGAACAGCACCCATGCTCACATTACTCCATAAAAAGTATCCGAAAAAACATTATACAGGGATTGATCTTACACCAAAGATGATAGAAGTTGCCAGATCCAAAAAGATGATGGGAGTGAAACTTGTAGTTGGTGATTGTGAAAACCTTCCGTTTGCTGATAATTCCTATGATGTGGTGATCTGCTGCCAAAGTTTCCACCACTATCCAAACGTACAGGATTTTTTCAATAGCGTATATCGGGTTTTGCGTCCTGGCGGACGTCTGATCCTTCGGGACATGACTATGGATTCCGCTGCAGTACGCTGGTTTTGCAATCATATCGAGATGCCGATCATCAATCTTTTCGGACATGGCGATGTCCGTGTTTATGGTCGGGATGACGTAAATAGTCTCTGCAAAAAAGCCGGGCTTACGATGGAACTGTTTGAAAAACGAGGATTCTGCCGCCTTCATTGCGTGGCCAGAAAGCCTTGAGAATCTGGTATTCGAAGCAAGTTACAACATCATCTGTAGGTGCGGTCAACCGTTGCCAACGGGCTCTGTGCCGGTGAACAAACCTGATTTCAGAATGTATCGGCGAAGCAGTAAAGCCTGCGTTGCCTGGGCAAAAAGCGTCCCGATCCAAACTCCCCAGATTCCTCTATGAAAGACGAGAACCAGCAGCGCTACAAGGACCAGATTTACACAGGAGAAAGCGATAATACTGCTGAACATGATCTCTTTCATCATGCCGACCCCCTGTAGACAGCCGTTATTGATAAACTTCAATGTTTGGAAAATTGTGATCACCCCGATAAAAAGGCAGGATGTTGCACCTATTGAAACAAAGGTCTCCTCCGCACTGAAGAAGCTGAAGAAGAACTTCCCTCCCCCCATGATGATGATAGCCAGAACGACGGCGCAAATCATACCGAGCTTTGTGATGGCTTTACGATAATCGGCCATCTCCTTATAACTGCTCTTTCCGTAGGACTGCCCAACCAGTGTAACAGCAGCAGTCTGCAAACCTGTTCCCAGCGCAAAATTGACATTCAGCAAGTAGTTGCCGACGGAATAGATTGCCATCTGGAACGAGCCGATTCTGGCCGTAATGGCTGAGATCGCGAGAAGGGTCGCCCGCGTGGTCAGATTCTCAACGGCACAGCTCTTCGCCATGTACAGAATTTCCTTCATGCTGTCTTTTGTCATCCGATACCGTTTTTTGACACAGTATAAGATGTTGATGAACAGATCCTTTTTACAGACAAACAACACACTGAGGATACATGCCGCTACATTTCCAAGAACCGTCGCGATGGCTGCGCCGGCGATTTTCAGAGCAGGGAAACCCCAATGTCCTTCAATCAGAAGATAGTTGAAAAAGAGATTGACTACGCAGGACAATAGATTATCTATAAATGTCAGTGTTGTCTTCCCAATACCGCGGAGGGCAGAGTTAATCTCCAGGAACAACAGGTTGAAAATCATGCCACCCATAACAATCTGAAAATACAGGATGGAGTCCTCCAATGTATCCGGCTGTCCCGAAAACAGGACCATGATGGGTCTGGCCAGTACCACCGAGAGAATACTTAGCACAATGCTCAGAATCAGAGTACCTTTCATGGCATGGTCAAAAATCTGATTGGCCGTATCCTGGTCTTTCTTTCCATGGTATTTGGCGATCAAGCTTGTGGTCACAGTGTTGATGGCAAAAAAGAGGGTGTAAACAAAAAGCTTGGGTTGGTTTGTCACAGATACTGCAGAGATTGCCGTCACGCCGATCACCGAAACCATCTTCGAATCTATGATCGCTGCAAAGGTAGTAAAAAGCGATTCAAGGAACGAGGGGAGACCGATTTTCAGAATCTCCCTGTTCATGCTGTTCTCATATTGTCTTTCTTCTGAAGTTTTTGCACTCATATTTTCTCTCCAGCCTGTGTTTTTCAGCAGGCAATCCTGTAATTCTTCAGTACAAGGGTATCATTCTCTGTGTACATGTATCGGTTGATAACTTTCAGACGTTCCGGAAGACCCGCCTTCCCTGCGTATTCGTCCTTGACGAGCATTTCCTCCTCATAGAGAAGATCCGGGGCCATCGTTTCTTCTTCCTGTCTGGTGAGAATCACTTCCACCTGGTCGCCCCTCGCCTCTCGCAGAATCATCCTGTACTCTGTGTTCTTATCAAAGAGATGACATTCTTTCGGGGTCATTTCTTCATAGGCTTCGCATTCAGAAAATACAAGGCGTCCGTTTTCAACGGTGTAGGGTGCAAACACCAGAGCGTCCTGAAAATATGCAAGCAGATATCCTTTCGCCGGCGCCTTGTCAAGACAGATTCCAATCATCGTATTCCTCCTTACGGTTTGCGTTTCTGTACAGACCGTCCCGATACCATCCTTCCAAAATCTCCATATCGATCTCCGGATCGTATGTGTCACGAAACATCGACAGGATTTCTACAGGCACCTGGACTTCCTCTGTTTTCCCTTCTGCAATCTCATTGGCATCGATCACCCCGAGAGCTGTGACATGATGCCTGAGGAGGTCCGTCAGTCCTTTATGAAGCCGACGGGCACTAAGATGCATGCCCCGAACGAGAGGCTCATGGTTTATATCGTAATTTTGGGGAATGACCTCTTTTGCGACGCGGTAGTAAACATCTGTCGCCGGCCAGGTCATGATTTCACCATATCCGTCCCGGGTATTCTCTCCGATAAAGGTATGTAGAATGGAAGAGATGTCTACGGCCTTTCCGTCTTTTGTCCGAACCCGCAGGATCGAACCCGCTTTCAGACAACGTGTAACAGATCCGTCCCCCTGCCAGCCAAAGTGATTTTCATAGTCCATATACACATTTGTATATCTGCCATCGATCTCCAATATTCCGGGTAGGTCTGTCACGTACTCGAGCTCCCGCAGAAGATCCTCCGGCCGAGTCCCCGGCATGCCTTCATCCGTGTAAAGGAGTGTATGAGAAACACAAGTCACATCAAAACAAGAAGAAAGAACTTCCATCGGAAGTCGATTCTCCCGCATTTCGTCCAGGATGATATAAGCCTGTCCATAACCTTCCTCCCGAAGCGCACCAAGACTGAGAAAGGGGTTATTCCCCATCCAGGCCGCCGCTGCGCGGAGCTGTTCATCTGTCCCATAAATTGTCCCCTTAAATACCTGTCCTTCGGAAAGCGCATCGTACAGAACACCGTCACTGGAGGTCACGCGTTCAATGATCGGCTTTACATACTGCATACAGTGTTGATCAAATCGCTCACCGAAAGCGCCGTCCAGACTGACATCCTGTTCTAGTTTATTTGGGTCTTTCCCGGAAGCAAGACGATAGCGTAGCTGCTCCTTGTCGAGTTTTACGACAGACATACACATCGGTACGGGAAGAAGCCGGACGCTCTTTCTCGCGATATATGCGTTGGAAAAACGCATCTTTGGCAGAGCCATTGTTAAACAGCTGTCCGTCTGCCAGGCAAGGAGTGCCTTCCGTAGCTCGGAGCCAGGAAGATATGGATAAGTCTTATCCCCGTCGTCATACGGCGCATCCATAGAGGCTGGTGAAAGTAGAACCAGGGAATAGTCTAAAGCACTGTAGTTTAGCAGATTCGAAAGGGAGTACTCTTTCCTCCAGCTTCCAGGCAGTTTACAGACACAGCAGCTTATTTCTCCCGTAATCCCCATTTTCCTGACCCCGATGTGTGTCAGTTTCTCCAGTAACCTGGCAGCCTTCTCCAGTTCTCCGTCTCTGATGTGGAGAGGCGCATAGAACATCTGCCCGCTCCTTAACGAGCGCATATGGGCTCCTGTCTTCGCATCGAAGTGCTCTTTCGTGAATAGAGCGCGGATCAGTCTCTTTCCATTCGTAATACGGGAACAAAAATCTCCGGCCTGCCGGAGAAAATCCAGAAAGCCGTCCGGCCGGGCAAAACCAACCTCAATATCATCCGGCAGAATAAAGGAAGGCATATCCCGTTTCAGAATCTCTATGAGAGGAAGATAGGGGATTCCGAGCTCATCCGTCGGAACATCACAGAGGTACTCCGCTTCCAGCTGGATATGGGTCTCGAAAGCAACTTCCCCCTTTAATTCTATCTGTATTCCAATCACGATCGCCCTTCACCTCCATCCACAGCCTTGTATTTCAGACCTGCAAAATCATCCGGAATAAAGTCCATCAATTCCGCTGCATCAAACCAGGTTGCATGCTGCCGTTTTTCCCTGTCCGTATACCGAGGGCTGCCAAGAAGCGTATTCAAATCGGTTCCCCGGTTCTTCAAATAGGCAAGAAAGGCTCTGAATTCCTCTTTTCCAAGCAAATACGACTGACGGAGAACCATTTTCTGAACAGGATTGAGCGCCAGTGCCTTCATCGTCCGAATGCGATCCAGCAACTTCCTGACAGATATTTCCTGGCCTTCTGCTTCAGGATCCAGACAGTAGGGCCTTGTCAGGAGGGAGATTCCTTCCGATGTCATATAAGATCGTTCCCGTAGCATCTCTAGATTCTGGGAATTCGGGTTGTTCAGCAACTGGAAGTCTATCCAGTTGCCCGCCAGACCGTTACGCAGATTACAGGCTTCTTTGGCAACCTTCTTCGCATTGCTGCAGCATTCCTCAGCCAGCGAAAAGGCAGGGTGATAAGCATTGTCCTCCGTGACAATGGCGATGCCCGCGCAAATATACAGGGGTATGTCTTCCGTATCCGTTTTCCAGATGCAAGCTCCCTTCAGGTTGGCATAGAAAAAACGGAAAAAGGGAAATGCCCAGCTTGCATTGCAGACGCAGTTGACATCATCACCAGCCACATGAACGATTAGAAATTCTTTCTCAAAGCCGTCGTCCTTTCCGGTGACGCGATGATAATAGTCTTTCAGATCTTTCATTGTGCGAGACATTATTCCGCCCATTGTGGCCTTCAGGCCCAGCCCAATGGCCCGCCGTGTACGGATTCCGGTCTCATAATCCACAATTTCCTTAAGGATGCGACCGATCGTAATCCCTATGTTATTTCCGTCAGCATGAATAACTGCCCGATAGTTCTTTCCATCATAACCGGGACTAGTGTGGATATCCTCCATGGTGACCGGGTTTTTTCTTAATCGTGCCTCCCGTCTCCGTATCCGGGAGGACATGGAGACAGGATCGCCGAGTAACGAATCATAGCCAATGGCCGGCTCTCCTGTTTTATGTTCACGGATACATACAGGAAGGGTCCCTATGGGCTCCAAAGTGTCAGAAGCCGCTTTTGCGGCGTTCAGTTTCCGGTACAAATGAAAAATGTCATTTCCCAGG
>CACZNZ010000542.1 GCA_902782625.1 uncultured Lachnospiraceae bacterium
ACTTTATGATCAAAAGCCTGGCAGATCATCTCACATAATCGCTTGGATGCGCCCATGATATTAGTCGGATTCACTGCTTTGTCCGTACTGATCAGGACAAACCTTTTGCAGCCATGAGACATAGCAGCATAGGCCGTCTTGTAAGTCCCTATGGCATTATTCTTGATTGCTTCGTTCGGGCTGTCTTCCATCAGTGGCACATGTTTATGGGCCGCTGCATGATAGACTACTTCCGGACGGTATCTTCCAAAAATCTTGAACATCATCCTGCTGTCTCTCACGGATCCGATGATAACTTCAAGATCCAGATTCGGATATTTATTCTTTAATTCCAATTGAATATCGTAGGCACTATTCTCATAGATATCCACGAGAATAAGCTTTCTCGGTTCATGGGCAGCAATCTGTCTGGCCAGCTCACTGCCGATACTGCCACCGCCTCCGGTAATCAGAACACATTTCCCTTTGATATAACGAAAGACTTTACTGATATCTGCCTTGATAGGCTCTCTTCCCAGTAAGTCATCGATATCAACATTTCTCATGTTGCTGACAGTAACCTCGCCTGTAACAAACTGATACATGCCGGGAAGATTCTTCAGTTCGCAGTCTGTTTCTTTACATATCTCGAGAATCTCTCTCCTTTGCATCACTGTCGCACTGGGAATAGCAAGATAGATTTTTTGGATATTGTATTTGACTGCAGCACTGGGGATCACATTCCGGTTCCCTACGATTTCCACTCCATCAATGTATCTTCCTATTTTATTAGGATTATCATCGATGATACAGACCACGTTCCCTTTTACTTCCTGAGACCGATGAATATCCCGAATCAGGGCTTGTCCGGCATTCCCTGCACCGATGATCATGATATTATCCACAGCGCCGGTTCCTTTCTCAGACATTTTTGTACTCTTCCTGAGTAATAAGATAAACCTGTAAGAGAACCTTACTGCCAAGACCAGGATGCCCTGAAAGACAGACCCCATAATATAATAGGATAACGGCATTCTTTGATATAGCACTGTGATTCCAATGATATGGAAAACAGTAGTAATAAACGATGCCTCTATCACATGAATCAGCTCGTCATAGCTGGCGAATCTCCACACACTTTTATATAGCCTACACCCGGCAAAAATAAGGATACAGAATATGGTATAGATTGGCGCAAACCTGATGTATGGTTTCAGATACATTTCAGGTATCAGTGAATATCTGAAGTCAAATCGAAGGAGGAGTGCCAAAAAATATGACGCATTAATCGCCAGGATATCATAAAGCACCATAATCCATGATATGATTTGCCAATGCTCCATATGAAGTTTTTTCAATATTGA
This sequence comes from uncultured Lachnospiraceae bacterium, assembly GCA_902782625.1. GTDB lineage: Bacteria > Bacillota > Clostridia > Lachnospirales > Lachnospiraceae > Anaerobutyricum. The sequence continues at coordinate 1,344 of CACZNZ010000542.1, forward strand.
ATTTTTCTTCTGCTGATCATTCATCATGAATCAAACCACTTTCTTTTTTTAAAAGGACAACCTATGAAAGTGCCGGACTTTCCCAGGTTGTCCTTCTTTTTGTCCTTTTCGAGTTGTGAACTTCTCTTATCTTTCTTTCATTGCAATTGCAGATTTTCCGGTCTGTCTGTCCTGCGTGGCCAGGACAGCCATACCTTCGTCTTCTGCATCATACTGCGTGGCCAGCTTGCGACGCAGCAGACATTTGTTTTGATCCATGACCTTGTCCGGAATTATTTAACAACTACTTTGACGATCTTGGTCGCTTTCTTGTAGTTCTTGGTAGCTCTGGATGTTACACGGATCTTGTAGGTACCTTTCTTGGTACCTTTGGCTACAGTTACCTTGCCGCCCTTGGAGACTTTGATGTGCTTCTTAGCGTATTTGCCACCGAGCACTTTGTAAGTCTTCTTGGTCTTGGAGGTAGCCTTGAGCTTATAAGAGTATTTTTTCTTCTTTAACTTAGTAGCCTTGTAAGTCTTCTTAGCGACTTTGACTTTCAGTTTAGGAGAACCTTTTTTAACTGTCAGATTGACATTTGCAGTACCTGCGTACTTTCCGATTCCCTGAATGGTCAGCACATATTTTCCGGCACCTTTGATAGCCTTCACAACCTTGCCGTTCTTTGTGATCTTGGTGATCACGAAGTCTGTGCCTTTGTTGATTTTGGTTCCTTTATCGTCAATATACATAGTTTTGACATTGAGGTTCTTCCCAGTGACTGTAAAGTCAGCATGGGAATATGGAACCGTACTTTTGATGTTCTGAGGTGCCTGTGTTGTAGTTGCCTGTGTTGTAGGCGCCTGTGTTGTTGTCGTTGCGATTGGCTCCTGCTGTGGAGAATTATTCGCAGCGATCGCGCTGATTGCCGTTACAGGGACGATTAAAGCAAGAGTGAGCAGTACTGCTGCAATCCTTTTTGCAAAATTCATGAGCGTGTGCCCCCTTGTTGTTACGGCGGCTCCCCTTAGCCACGTCGGGAAGCCGCGGATATTTATAATCACACGGCAGGATGCCGTATAATTATCGGGTTATTTGTCTTCGCTGCCTTTGTAGTAATAGCCGTAGCGGGAGTAATATTTATAATAAGCTCCGTTACGGACTTCGGCGCGGTTTAATACGGTGCCGATGAGTGGGCAGCCTACGCGCTGCAGTTGCTGGAGGGACTCGCGGATCTGTTTCTTTGGAGTCTCGCCGCAGCGTACCACCAGGATCGCGCCGTCGCTTCGGGATGCTAACAGTGTTCCGTCAGAGACGCTCTCGAGTGGTGGGGAATCTATGATCACGTATCGGTAGTCTTCGGCGAGCTTGTCAAGAAGCTGCTTCATCCTGGCATCTTCTAAGAGATGGGATGGATTCTCGAGGACATTGGTTACCGGTACGACATATCCATTGTCAATATTGGTTTCGTAGATGACATCTTCGTAGTCCGCAAGGCCGGACAGATAGTAGGCCAGGCCTTCGGTTTCTTCGGTTCGGTTGGTCCAGTGCCTGTCCTTGAAGACGGACTTTCGAAGGTCGGCGTCTACCAGGACGGAGGGGAAGCCTGCATCTGCCATCATCTTCCAGAGATAGACAGCGACGGTGCTCTTGCCTTCGTTCGGGAAGCTGCTGACCACCAGGATCTTCCTGGTACCTGCACCGGAAAACTTTATATTGATTCTCAGCCTGTTCATGGCTTCTTCTACAGCGTAGGGAAGCTCTTGCAGGTCTATGTTCATTTTCTTCATAATCGTAATCTCTTCCTGAGCCCTCTTCTTCTCTTCTTGCTCTTGTCCTTGTTGATCAGGTCACTCTCGGGGATCGTGGTAAGAGGTACCAGCCCGAAGTAGCGTTCCATATCTTCCGGAGTATGGATGGTGTCATCGATCACGTACTGGAAGGTATAGTAGGCGCCGCTGATCAGCAGGCCAAGCAAAGCACCGATCATCGTGTACTTCAGATAGCTGGGACCGGATTTGTGTTCCGGAAGTCTGGCTTTCTGTGCGATGTTCGGAGCGTTGGTGCTCATGGTCTTTGGAAGGTATTTGACCGATACATTGGCAAGGGTATTGGCGATATCGGTCGCCTGCTGTGGATCAGTGCTCGTTACCGTGATATTGAGGATACGGGTATCTGCCGGGTTGCTGATAGCCACCATACGGGAAAGCCCGGTGGAGTCCATATCAAGATTCAATTTCTCGATAACCTGGTCAAGGACCGGGTAGCTTAAAATCAGCTGTTCGTAGTCCTTGGTAAGGGTTGTTCCGATATTCAGGTCGCTGATGTCGACCACGGAGTCCTTCG
>CACZNZ010000543.1 GCA_902782625.1 uncultured Lachnospiraceae bacterium
ATACTGGCAGAGCGGGCAAAAGCCGGTGTTGAAGTCAGAGTATTCTATGACGACATGGGAAGCCTTGGGTTTATCAACACGGACTTTGTCAAGCGTACGAACAGCTATGGCATAAATTGCCGTGTGTTCAACCCCTTCGCACCAGGTTTGAACCTGTTCCTCAACAACCGCGATCATCGAAAGATTACCGTGATTGACGGCAAGATAGGATATACCGGAGGGTATAATCTTGCAAATGAGTATTTTCATATTACGGAGCCATACGGTTTCTGGAAAGATACAGGCATCCGTCTTGAAGGAGATGCAGTGCAGAGCCTGACGGTGACCTTCCTTGAGATGTGGAACGCCATATCGGCGATGGATAAGAATGATAAAGAGTTTTCGAAATATCTGGCGACCAGGAATGCGGCGCATCTGCTTGACGTGAAGAAGAATGTTGTTAGCCAAAAAAAGGCGGAGGATACGATAAGAGAACGAGACCGTCTGAATAAAAAGAGCGAGCAGTACTATCTGAAGATGGAAAAAGAAATGTTGCCTGATATAAGATTTGTTCTGAATACAGAAGAGTATGAGGGTAACCATCTCGGTTTTGTACAGCCCTATGCGGACTCGCCGATGGACAAGAAGCGTATCGGCGAAGATGTCTATATCTGCATGGCAGAAGGCGCACAGGAATATGTCTGGTATATCACTCCCTATCTCATCATCACCGATGAGATGTGCCATGCATTTTCCATGGCGGCAAAGCGCGGCGTAGACGTAAGGATCATCACACCCGGGATCCCAGACAAAAAGCTGGTCTATAAACTGACGCGCTCCTACTACAACAGCCTTGCACGTAACGGCGTGAGGATCTTTGAGTTCACACCCGGTTTTTGTCACGCAAAGATGTCCGTTTCTGATGACATTGTCGCAACCTGCGGGACAATCAACCTGGATTACCGGAGCCTTTATCACCATTTTGAAAATGGCTGCCTGTATGCGGACTGTGAAGCAGTAATGGATACAAAGCGTGACTTTGAGGAGACCTTCGCGAAATGTAAAGAAGTGACGGAGTACTACACGGAAGGGCGTGGCGCAGTCATGCGCCTGGAACATATGCTGCTGCGCCTGGCAGCGCCGCTCATGTAAAATTATGGGTCAAATACGAACTTCCCGCTATGAGCCTTTAAGGCATGTAGCGGGAAGTTTTTTTAATCTTCTCCATCGGGAGCATTTCTGGTTTCAAGGATCTCGCCGGTCACAGCATCGATGATGTATACTTTTTCCTCAACAGTGAGCGCATAAACCGGTTTGCCCTTTCCTTCGGAGTCGACATTTCTGTATTTTTCTCCGAGTTCTTCATCATCAAGAGTGAGATCCGGGGTGATTAAGGAAGCGATATCTTTGCCAGTTTCCTTCGATGCGGCTTCTTTGGCTATATCCTGGGCTTTTTCGAATCCGATATAGCCATCATAAGTTTCTGCTTCCTCTTTTTGGGAACCGCATCCTGCCAGTCCGAGCGTAAGCATCAGACACAGAACAATAAGGCCAGTGAAAAAAATGGGATGTTTCTTTTTCATTTCAATTCCTTTCTTCAAAAAACAGCAAAGTGATTCTCTTATATTTTATTATAACAGGATATGTATCATAAAACAATTCCACTTAATGTACTTTTAATATAGGTAATCTTTCCGCATATTCCATATACCAGATTCTCCAATAAGTTATAATGATAAGCAGTTAAGAAATCGGGTAGAAATGTATTTCATTAAAATGAACGCTTATAAGAGAGCAAAGGAGGAATCGTATGTCTGATTTGATTTGCAGCAGTGCGGATAAACCGCTTGAGGAGTTTCTCGAGAAAGCACCTTATGATACTTCTCATCATCGTATGGTGAAGCAGGCGAATAAATGTGGATACGGGCTGAGTGGAGTCTGCTGTCGTCTGTGCTCCAACGGTCCCTGTCGTATATCACCGGCCAAGCCAAAGGGGGTATGTGGTGCCGATGCAGATACAATCGCCTGTCGTAATTTCCTGCGGTCCGTTGCTGCCGGCTCAGGCTGCTATACGCATGTAGTTGAAAATACTGCCAAAAGATTAAAAGAAATGGCCCAGGGCTATGCAGACCGGGGAGAGAAGATACGAAACAAGGATTCAGTTGCCAGATTGGCAAAGATTCTTGGGATCAACTGCGAGGGGAACTGCAATCCGGAATGTCCTTATACCTGTGCTGAGACAGCAGTGATGATTGCGGATGCAGTCCTTGAAGATCTGAGACGGCCGATTGATGAGAAGATGGAACTGATTGAAAAGATTGCCCTTCCTCAGAGGCTGGAGGTATGGAAAAACCTTGATATCATGCCTGGCGGAGCAAAAGATGAAGTGTTTAATGCAGTTGTAAAAACCTCCACCAATCTGAACTCAGACCCGGTAAACATGCTGATGCATTGTCTGAGACTTGGTATTTCTACCGGCACCTACGGGCTGATTCTCACCAACCTCATGAATGATATCATTATGGGAGCCCCGCAGATTACCATGGATCCTGTCGGCCTTGGTGTGATTGATCCAGAGTATGTCAATATTATGATCACAGGACATCAGCAGGCTATGTTCAACAATCTTCAGGAAAGCCTGGAAAAGGAAACCATTCAGCGTTCCGCAAAACTGGTAGGAGCAAAGGGAATCCGGATTGTGGGCTGTACCTGCGTGGGACAGGATTATCAGGCACGGTCCGCGCATTACAAGAACATTTTCTCTGGGCATGCAGGCAATAATTATACCAGTGAAGCAGTCCTTCTTACAGGGTGTATCGATCTTGTGCTCTCCGAATTCAACTGTACAATACCGGGGATTGAGCCAATCTGCAAAGAACTGGATATTCCGATGATCTGTATGGATGATGTGGCCAAAAAGGTGAACGCCAGACTGCTTCCTTACACCGATGAGGATAAAGAAAGCATCACCGGTGAAATCATAGCAGCTGCTCTGGTTGGATATAAGAACAGAAAAGAAAAGATTACCGGAACAGAAGTCGCTCCTGATACATGCCGTGAGAATCCTATGGGTTGTCATGGATTTGAAAAGTCGATTACCGGTCTTTCAGAGCAAACTCTGGTTTCCGCTCTTGGCGGAAGTCTGCAGCCTCTCATTGATGTTGTCGCTTCCGGAAAAATCCAGGGAATTGTGGCCATCGTTGGCTGTTCCAATCTGAGAGCAAAAGGACACGATGTATTTACGGTAGAACTTGCTAAAGAACTGATCAGGAAGGATATCCTGATCCTGTCAGCGGGTTGTACCTGCGGAGGCCTTGAAAACTGCGGGCTGATGACGATGGATGCGGTAGATCTGGCCGGGCCGGGACTACGGGAGGTCTGCAGGGCTCTCGGTGTTCCTCCGGTGCTGAACTTCGGACCCTGTCTTGCCATAGGACGTATCGAGATGGCAGCATGTGCTCTGGCTGAGACTATGGGAGTTGATCTCCCCCAGCTTCCGGTTGTAATC
>CACZNZ010000544.1 GCA_902782625.1 uncultured Lachnospiraceae bacterium
AAACAAGGACGCATCATTTAAAGATGCGCCGCACACAGTCTCCGGAATGCTGCTTTATGCCGGCACTGAAGAAGAAACCCAGCCGGACCAGACTTACCGGATGAGCGGGAACAAGATCAGCGTTACGACACTGCATCTGGATCAGGACTTCCAACAGATTGCAGAAAAACTGAATTCCATTGTACGCGAGCATTTCGGCTACGGTATTCGCTAATTACTAGTGGTGCATTAATCACACGAAATGCCATGCGATGAAAAAGAAGGTAAAACGGCTGTATCAAGATATCAGGGCTGGCCATCATAGATGACTCTGGAAATTATCTGCTAAAGGTGGAAACTGTATGGGAATATTAAAGGATTTGGCAGTCGACCAGGCAAAAAAATTCGTTAAAACCGCTGCAGTCGGACTGGCAATTGATGTAGCGGAAAAGGGACTTGATGCCGCAGGAAAAACAGTAGACGGCGTCAGCCGGATAGTAGATGCAACGCTTGGTGATAAAGAAACCCGCCACAACCGGAAAGAGCAGAGATACCTTGATAAGGCAGCTGAGAATATCCTTTTTATCAAAGAAACCGGTGTTAAAAAAGAAATCTTCGACATCTATAATGCCGAAGGCAACGTCAAATACTATGTAAAAGGCAAGCTACCCAAAAACGCGAAAAATGTCAGGTTAACATTGCTTGATGCTGAAAAACAGCCAATCGCAAGTGTTGCAAAAAGCATACTGGCGCTCCGTACTCCGCTGTTCCATGAGAGTGATCCTGCCAACTACCGGATAGAAATCAGCGGAGAAGAAGCTGGCACCCTTAAAACCAAATGGTCGGCAGCCACCGAGGCTTACGAAGTTGACCCTTACGGCTGGATTGTCAAAGGAAATTTTCTCAAATGGGACTTTAGTGTCTCTGACGGAGAATGTCAGATTGCACATATATCAAGGCGCAGCGGATATGAAGCCCCGACCTATATAATTGATTTTTCTGATGAAGAACATGAACTTATCGGCCTGATGATTGTATTAACATTAATCTGTAGAGAGCATTAAGGAGGTCACAAAATGTCTTACAATGCAGAACATTATGTCCATCCATCAGACAAAGCCGCATTAAAAACTTTGAGAGCAATTCCTGGTTTCCATCAATTTGTAAAAGCCTTTATGAAGATATGGAGTGAAAGGCAATTTAGAATTACAAACATGTCCAGCAGTATACGTATCAATGAAAAGCAATTACCAGAATACTATGACATGTTGCCTCCTATCTGTGAAAAACTTGGGATTGATATTCCTGAACTCTATCTTTCGTTAGACGTCAACCCTAATGCTTATACATCAGGGGATACAAAGCCTTTTATTGTCATGACATCCGGTTTGTTTGAAACAATACCCATGGACCTGGTACCTACAATCCTGGCACATGAATGCGGACATATTGCCTGTCATCATGTGCTCTACCATACTATTGGAAGCATTCTCCTTGACAGGACGTCTGTGGCACTCGCATCATTTGTCCCCTATGGTGGAATCGCTTCCATGCCTCTGGAGATTGCTTTCTTTTACTGGATGAGATGTAGTGAACTATCTGCAGACAGAGCTGCAGTTTTATACGATGGACAGGCAAATAAAATGTCCGAAGTCTGTTTGAGACTCGCTGGATACGATAAGGATATCAGCAACATTGCAAGCCAAGAAGAATTCATGAAACAGGCTGAGGAATACAGGGAGATGATTAGAGGTTCTGCTTGGGACAAAACTCTTGAATTTCTTACTCTTAAAAACAGGACTCATCCCCTAATGGCTGTAAGAGCTCTTGAATGTGAAGCATGGGCGAAAACAGAACAGTTTGAGAAAATAATTAATGGAACATATGATCAAGAAGAAACTGAAACCATTGCCGAGCTAACAGAACTTCATGATGATATTGAAGAAACAAAGGGGAAAAAGAATAAGGCAAAATTTGAAATGCCAAAAATCAAGAAAAAGCAAAAAGCAGATCAAGCACCAGAAGAAGATGTTAAACCTTATTCCATACCTGACGAAATACGGAAATATAAAGAATTGTTGGATGATGGTATTATCACCGAGGAAGAATTTGCAGAAAAAAAGAAACAGCTTCTCTCCCTCTAACAATCCCTCTAATACCTTATTGATGAGTATGATATCATATACGATGGAGAGGATTGCCGGTTGACGAACGGGCGTATGCTCCGGGTTTCATGAGCACGATTGTACGCATATTTAACAACTTCCATAAAAGAGAACACCGGTCAGCACTTCGCTGGCCGGTGTTTGACTATGTATAAGGAGTTGAAGAGCATGATTTCCCGTAACTGTCTGTAAAGCTTTCTTTGAAGCTCGGTCGACTCATTCATTTCATCAACTATCTGCCTAATAATTTTGCTTTTCTTACTTTTTCTGGTCTTCGATTTTCTGTCGGATGATACCCGCTCCTGCGCCAATTAAATAAATTACAACATACAGGCACAGAGTCTCTATGATCGGGAGCAGATTCCCGTGCATCAGAGCGTAGAATGCTTTCGCACAGGCGTTCCCGCCGGAAATCACAGTCACTCCG
>CACZNZ010000545.1 GCA_902782625.1 uncultured Lachnospiraceae bacterium
GGCGGAACCGGTATGGTGGGACAGAGATTTGTCACACTGCTGGCGGATCATCCCTGGTATGAAGTGACAGAGATCGCGGCAAGTCCGCGTTCTGCCGGTAAAACCTATGAGGAGGCTGTCGGCGGAAGATGGAAGATGGATGTACCGATTCCGGAAGCGGCAAAGAATATTGTTGTAAAAAATGTAAATGAAATAGATGCTGTGACGAAGGATGTGGATTTTGTCTTCAGTGCCGTAGATATGAGCAAAGATGAAATCCGCGCTATCGAAGAAGCGTATGCGAAGACGGAGACACCGGTCGTATCCAACAACAGTGCACATCGCTGGACACCGGATGTTCCGATGGTGGTTCCGGAGATCAATCCGGAGCATATCGAGATTATTGAGGCTCAAAAGAAACGTCTTGGCACTTCCAGAGGTTTTGTAGCGGTAAAACCGAACTGTTCTATCCAGAGTTATACGCCGGCCCTTGCGGCGCTGATGGAATTTGGCCCGAAGGAAGTCGTTGCTACGACATACCAGGCAATCTCCGGCGCCGGCAAGACTTTTAAGGACTGGCCTGAGATGAATGGAAATATCATCCCTTATATCGGGGGAGAAGAGGAGAAGTCGGAGCAGGAGCCATTGAAGATTTTTGGAAAGATTGAAGGCGACCACATAGTCAAGGCCGATCTTCCACTGATCACGACCCAGTGTGTACGTGTTCCCGTTCTCAACGGTCATACGGCCGCTGTGTTTGTAAACTTTGAAAAGAAACCTACCAAAGAAGAAATCCTGAATCGCTGGGCATCCTTTAAAGGTGCTCCGCAGGAACTGGGACTTCCAAGCGCACCGAAGCAGTTCATCCGCTATTTAGAGGAGGATAACCGGCCTCAGGTAACGCTTGATGTGGACTATGAGAACGGGATGGGTGTGACGTTCGGCAGATTGAGAGAGGATACGCTGTTTGATTACAAGTTCATCGGCCTTTCCCACAACACTCTGCGCGGAGCTGCAGGAGGAGCTGTTCTTTGTGCAGAGCTTCTGACAGCGAAAGGCTATATCACGCCAAAGGAATGATTCTATGACAGAAAGCATTATCCGGGAATATTTCGGTTCCAAAGGGCTTGAGGTGATCAACAGAGTGACGGATTTTGGCATTGACCTGGTTTTTGCAATCTTCATTCTGCTGATCGGGTTCAAGATATGCAGTCTCCTGATCAGGATGATCAAAAAGGTATTTGTCAAGTCCAGGATGGATCAGACACTGCAGACTTTTTTGCTTTCATTTTTCACCATCGCTTTTCGGATTGTCGTGATTCTCATGGCAATCGGCAAACTGGGAATCGGTGCTTCAAGCATCATCGCGCTGCTTGGATCGACAGGACTTGCTGTCGGACTTTCCCTGCAGGGGTCGCTGTCGAATATCGCCGGCGGGGTGATCCTTCTTTTGCTCAAGCCTTTTGAGGTGGGCGATTATATTTATGAAGCCGGCAGTGGTAAAGAAGGAACCGTGAAAGCCATCGGCATCATCTACACAAAACTTCTGACGGTGGAAAACAAACTGATTATGATTCCGAACGGCAATCTGGCAAACACCAGTATTACTAATGTCACCAGTCTGGCAAACAGAATTGTGGAACTGAAAGTAGGCGTCTCCTATGATGCGGACATCAAAGAGGTGAGGGATGTAATCCGGACACTGATAGAGGAGGAGTCCGATCTGGTCCCTGATGAACCAATCAGGATATTTGTGGATGATTTTCTGGACAGCAGCATCAGGATCGGAATCCGGTATACGGTGACGACTACGGCATACTGGGAGTCGAGATGGAGAGTGCTTGAGAAAATTCAGGAACGGTTCCGCGAACATGACATCGTTATTCCTTATAATCAGCTGGAAGTTACCATGCTTTCGTGAGAAATCTCCATGTGACTTTTTCATCAAATGATGGTACAATATCATCAGGAAGGTTTTTGCGAACACGTATCGATTCAGCAAAAGGAGGGGCACGATGGAACAGAAGATCTCCACATTGGATTTTAATAATGTTACACGGACAAATGAAGAACTTGATATGAGAAGGCTTGTTCTGGTAGGAAGAAGCGAATGTGGGAAAACGACCTTAAAACAGGTTCTTAGAGGTGAGAAGATCACCTATGAGAAAACCCAGTATGTCAGCCAGTACGACGTACTGATCGACATGCCGGGCGAATATGCCGAGAACCTGGATCTGGCTCATGCCATTGCCATCTATA
>CACZNZ010000546.1 GCA_902782625.1 uncultured Lachnospiraceae bacterium
AAGGGCATAATCAATCATTGCCAGACTACGGTCTGCCGTATTCATCATTCCAATGATATAAAGATTCTCCGGTACAGAAAACTTTATTCTGCCATACGCGAGCGTTGTTTTTGTTCCACGATAATCCTTCTCGATCATCATGAGAAGCTCTCCGAAGATTTTGCTCAGATTCCCACGATTGATTTCATCGATAATGAAGAAGTAGTCTCTGTCAGGGTCATTAGATGCGATCTGGCAAAAGTGATAAAAGATCCCATCTGTCAGCTTAAAATCAGATCCATCCGGCCTGTATCCCATAACAAAATCTTCATATGAGTAATTCTGATGGAACTGAACCATCTCTATCCGTGATTCATCAACTTCTCCCATCATCGCATATGCCAGTCTTTTAGCAATAAAAGTCTTTCCTACACCTGGAGCACCTTGCAGGATAACATTCTTCTTGTTTCGCAATAAAGCCTCAAGTACTGTATATCGTTCTTCCTCCATATACACTTTCTTCAGGAAATCTTCTTTTGAGTACTTATGAGTTTCCTTATTAGGCTTATTCAGTGGGTTCTCCTCTCTGATGATATCCATTATGAAGTCAAACTCCCCCTTCGTCAGTTTGAAGAGGCTTCCATTTGACTGTACGAAGAACTCCATCTTCTCCAGTTCCGGACTGTCCTTCAGTGTTTGGTACTCAATGGGTGAAGTAAGAGTTTCAGTCTTTTCAAAGTATATTTTCTCACCATCATTTGCCTGCGTGATACGCCCCAATGCCACTATTTTTTTAACAGGATTTGCCTCATATCCAATTATGATGTCTCCTGCTTTTGCATCTAGAAAATTCTGAAATATACGACGTTTATTCCCATTATCGTTATAAAGCGTATAGCTCTGTTCCTGGCCAACATCAATATTGCCGTAACTCCAGATTGAAGGCTTTGCAACAAGCCACCAATATCCTTTATCGGATTCATCTTCCTGCTCAGTTTTTGCATAAAGATCTATATCTGAAAGATCCACTTTGTCAATCGCTTCGGACAACTCGTCTCGTAGTTTCCAAATGTAGGCGCCTTCTGATGCTTTATCTGATTTCCTGCCCAAGTATAGAATCGGCCACCATTTAGAGTTTTCTATATCTTGAGTCATTACTGGACATCCTGTCTTTTTAGCTATACGCTGTGCTAACGACCAAGAACCACCATTATAAAAATTAGGATTTTCACCATATTTCACTGAAAGCTGTTTACATGTTGCTGCACCGCCATAGTCTTTCATTCTTTTCATGATTTGAAGACTGTTAGTCGTGAATACAGAGCTATCATTCAATAACTCGATCCAGTCATTTACCGTTAGTTCTGGAGAATAATCCTGTGGGAACCATTCCACTTCTTGTTTACTAGAATAGTATCTGGCAAGATAGTGGCCAAAATCTATAGTGGCTGTCTTTAATTCGGGATCAGAATAGCAATCGGTTGTAATAGCATTTTTTACCATAGCAACTACATCAGGATCATCTTTCAGAGCTTTACATATTTCATCATACATTCTATATCCACCGAGCATGCTCTCAACAGACCCATCACGTTTTGGCATATAATCTGCTCCTAATTCAGTGGCAGCAGCTTTATATAAATCATATTTATATATATAATACTTATCCGGATACTGAAGCCAAAGATATGTACTTATCGCATTCGTATTCTGAAAATGTTTGTGCCAGTTTCCATCAGAATATTTAGCCCTGATTTCGTCTGCATCAGACTTAAATGTTTCAATCCTTACTGCCAGGTCTTCTGATTCATCAAACAACTTGCGGAACATATCTCTGGTTGCTTCAGTATCAGCACCTGCAAATTCCTGTATCATGCCCCTTGGGTATGCATAACCAGACGCCAAAAGGTTAGCTGTTTTATCTGTGGCAAGTTTAAACATTGCGCCGAAATCTTCTGCGTCTATATCCCAGTGATCCTGAAACCATTTGACAGCTTCCCACTTGTACTTTTCGTCATTCTCACCATTGAAGTTTTCAGCAAAATCCTGTTTATACCTTTCAAGTATTGGATTTAACTTTTCATAATCAATCATTATTACCTCCAAACAGCAAAGATTACTTTTGAAATTTCTATTTACCTATCATAAGTTAATCAGTTATATTCCAGTGCTTCTTTAATCTTTGAATAGTGAAATCCCACTTATCCGTAGTTGGTCTGCAAACAGTGTTTTGATTCCCAAAAAGCCCCAGTTCTTTTACTGCCTGAGTTTCTGGAACTGTCTTTATCCACTGTACCTGTACTACGTATTCGGCTTTTTCAGGATCCTCTTCATCATAGAAATAGTTACCCTTTAAAGGCAAATCCTGCATGTTTTTCTGAACTCCATTTATAATAAAGTTGACATCCTTTGCCTGCTGAACAGCACTCTTGACTATACCGACTCCAACATAACCTGTTTTAGGAATATTGATCCATATTCTGTCTTCAGGAGACAACATCTTTAGTGTCTGCGAATACCAGTCACCACCGCCAGCAGATATGAAGCCATACTTCATAGCATCGTCCCAGTTTCTGGATCCATCTCCAGTTCCAAAGGAAATGTAATATTCACCATTCCAATCGTGCTTTTTATGGTTGCCACTTGGTATTTTCTCTTCCATATCTTCTTTAAACCATGCACGGCTTATCAGCCTCTCATCGCCACACTGGAACACCTGAAAGAACAGTATATTGATGTCCACATTATATGTGTCACTCAGAAAGTTTATGATTCTTTCCGTACCTTTATCCATCTGAGCAGCAACTATGACCATTTTTACGTTTTGATTGATATTATCTTCATCTAAATCGGAGCCGTATTTTTCTTTATATGCTTCATTTAGCGTTTTTGCGTCATTAGAATGATCTGAGTATATCTGTGCAATTTTATCAGCCGTCAGCTTCGATACACTTGCTGCATAATCAATTACCTGAGCTGTCACTTCACGCGGTGTCAAATCCTTTTTCAATTCAACAACAACTAAATCACCATCATAATCCATACAGAGAATATCAATAAACTTCCCGGCATCTGTCTTGATCTGATTACCTAATACAAGCCAATTCTTGTTCAACAGCTCAATGTTGCTGAGCAAGAGGAGCTCTAACTCTTTCTCATCCTTCAATTCTGCATTTGATAAAGGTGCCTTTTTATCCAAAGACCAAACTGTATACTCAATACTCATAACAAATACCATTTAACTAAATAAAGATTCCATGTTAGTCTAAATAAACTCTAGGCTTTTCCGCCGCCATTTCCATTTCATCCGGTATATCCAATAATTCTTCTTCACTCATAGGATACTTTTCATTACCATCTTTCAGGCTTATACCAAGGCCAAAATATTTCTCAAAGAATGCCTTAAGCTTCTCAATCACGCTTTGTTTCTTCTGGCTTCGTCCACCTCCAAATCTTGAAACTGGAGGAAGAATCTTATCTATATCCGTACCCGTAGTCCTTAATTCACCGTCACGGAAGGCATTTGTAACGAACGCACGGGTCTCTTCGTCTTTCAGTTTTTCTTCCCTGATCAATTCAGATAGGTCTTCCTCTTCCTGATCCTTAACGAACTGTCTCCATTCCTTATTTATATCAACCGATTCGACATTTATATTATGGACGAAGTCCTCGATGAGCTGCTTCTTGCTCCTAAGCTCCAGACTGGATCTGATAGCACGGTCGATAGCGCCCAGTATCTCTTTATCAGTGCAGTTAGATTCATGATACTTTGCTACAAGCAGAAGTATATAATCTATATTAACCTCAACCTGTTTGACAAGCTCCATCTCAAACACCAAATCATCATTGATGTTTTCTTTTTCTACTCTAGGCCTGATCTCATCTCT
>CACZNZ010000547.1 GCA_902782625.1 uncultured Lachnospiraceae bacterium
GAATGCTGCAACAGGTACTTCCTCCTCTGGCAGTGTAAAAGATTATTCTACTTTTAAGACTACCAGGGACATCGCTACGATGAAAACAAGGAATCTTCAGATGCCTACCGTAAACGGGAAGGATTACAATGAAGTTCTTGATCATATCGATACGACGAAGACGGGAGCGATCAGCAGAAGAGCATTCAGCGTATTGCAGTATGATAAGGAAAACAATACCAAAGGGGGAAAATAAAAGTGGATGTTAGGGAGTTTACCGGTAAAACAGTGGAAGAGGCCATTACAGCTGCCACTGTGGAACTTGGAATGACCAGTGATAAATTAAAATATGAAGTAGTCAGTGAAGGCAGTTCAGGTTTTTTAGGACTTTTTAATGTAAAACCTGCTGTGATCAGAGTGATCCCCGAGGTTTCGATTCTTGACAGAACCAAAACATTTTGTCATGATCTCTTTCAGGCAATGAAAGTAGATACGAAGGTCGATATCGATTATAAAGAAGATGAAAAGATTATGAATATAGATCTTTCCGGTCCCAACATGGGAGTGATGATAGGAAAGAGAGGACAGACTCTTGATGCGCTTCAGTATCTGATCAGCCTGTTTGTAAATAAGGAAAATGATGAATATATTCGTGTGAAACTTGACACGGAGAATTATCGTGAAAGAAGAAAGAAGACTCTGGAGAAGCTTGCGAGAAATATCGCCGGTTCCGTAAAAAGAACCAGACGTCCCGTAGCCCTGGAGCCTATGAATCCTTACGAGAGAAGAGTCATTCATTCCGCACTCCAGAATGACAAATATGTCTGTACCAAGAGTGAAGGAGAAGAGCCGTTCCGTAAGGTGGTTATCATGCTTAAAAAACAGGATAATCAAAAGTATAAAAAATAGTGGCAGTAGAAACAGGGTGTTTTTTTGGAACATCCTGTTTCCTTATTTCATGTAAAAAATGAGGAAATCAGCATGATCACAGAATTTGACACGATTGCCGCCATTGCAACGCCGGTTGCCAATTCAGGTATCGGTATTATAAGAATCAGCGGCAGTGATACATTTTCTATTATAAAAAGAATATTCAGGCCTCACAAAAAGGACTGTGATATGTCTGATCCAGAAAGCTACAGAATGTACTATGGCAATGTCTTGGACGGGGAAGATATCATTGATGAATGCATTGTTCTGATTATGAAGAATCCCAACAGCTATACCAGGGAAGATGTGGCTGAGATAGACTGTCATGGAGGAGTCAGTATTCTTTACAGGGTTTATAATCTGGTCCTCCGGAGTGGAGCAAGAGCTGCAGAGCCCGGTGAGTTTACCAAAAGGGCCTTCCTGAACGGCAGGATTGACCTGGCTCAGGCTGAAGCAGTGATGGATCTGATCGAATCAAGAAATGAGTCTGCCAGGATCAATTCCTTAAAACAGTTAAAAGGTGGTCTGTCAGAAAAAATCAGATCCCTCAGAGAAGAGATTCTTTATGAGATGGCCTTTATCGAATCAGCGCTGGATGATCCAGAACATTATGATTTAAGCGGTTATTCCGAAAAAATACTGGAAAAGAATACACAGTGGCGCAGTATGATAAAAAAAATGATCGATTCTTTTGAAGACGGTCGTTTTATGAAAGAAGGAATCCGCACCTGTATCGTCGGAAAACCCAATGCAGGAAAATCTTCTTTTTTGAATGCACTACTGGGAGAAGAAAGAGCCATTGTTACCGAAGTGGAAGGGACTACAAGAGATACGCTTCAGGAATCCGTCACCATAGATGGGATTACTTTGATCATTATCGATACTGCCGGAATCAGGGATACGGAAGATAAGGTAGAAAAGATTGGAGTGGAGAGAACCTATCAGGAGATAGATCAGGCTGATCTCGTTTTGTTTGTTGTGGATATGTCCCGTGACATCAGTGAAGAAGATAAAGATATTATTCGTTCCATAACTGGAAAGAATGTGATGATTATTCTCAACAAGAATGATATGATAGATGCAAAAGACTTCGACAGATCATTTTTAAGTGATATTCTGGGAGAAGGCATCCCTATGATAGAAGTTTCATCAAGGTATCATACAGGATTTGATCGTTTTACCGAACAGATCCAGTCTATGATGTTCCATGGAAAACTTGATGTCAATGAAGAATTTTATGTGACGAATGCCAGACACAGACAGCTTCTTCTGGAAGCCTTCGGGTCTCTTGGTCTTGTGGAGGACAGTATCCATCAGGAGATGCCGGAAGATTTTCTGACAATAGATTTGATGAATGCATTTGAAAAACTTGGTCTTATCATTGGAGAAGCTTTGGAAGATGATCTGGCCAATGAGATATTTTCTAGATTTTGCATGGGAAAATAGGTGAGTATCGTGAAGAACCATATAGAGGAATCTTATGATGTGATCGTTGTAGGTGCCGGCCACGCAGGTTGTGAGGCAGCGCTTGCATCGGCCAGAATAGGATGCGAGACGATTCTTTTTACCATTAGTATGAATAGTGTGGCTCTGATGCCATGTAACCCGAATATAGGGGGCAGCTCGAAAGGGCATCTTGTAAGGGAAGTAGATGCACTGGGCGGAGAGATGGGAAAGAACATTGACAAAACATATATTCAGTCCAAGATGCTCAATAAGTCTAAAGGACCGGCGGTTCATTCCTTAAGAGCACAGGCAGATAAAGATGCTTATTCCCTTCGGATGAGATATACCTTGCAGAATACGGACCATCTGACTCTCCGGCAGGCAGAAGTGACAGATCTCATGGTAGAGGATGGTGTGATTCGGGGTGTCAGGACATTTTCAGGTGCATGTTATTATGCCAAAGCAGTTGTACTGGCTACAGGAACCTATCTGAAAGCCAGGTGTCTTTACGGAGATGTGATCAATCATACAGGACCAAACGGACTTCAGGCCGCCAATCATCTCAGTGATTCTTTGAGAAAAAATGGTGTGGAATTGTATCGTTTCAAGACAGGAACACCTGCAAGAATCGATAAGAGATCGGTACATTTTGAAAGAATGGAAGAGCAGCTGGGGGATGAAAAGATCGTTCCTTTCAGTTTTACGAATAAGGAAGAGGATATCAGAAGGGACCAGATATCGTGCTGGCTTACCTATACGAATGAAGAAACTCATAAGATCATAAGGGCCAATCTCGATCGTTCTCCGTTATATGGCGGGGTGATCGAAGGAACCGGTCCAAGATATTGTCCTTCCATTGAAGATAAGGTTGTCAAATTCAGTGAAAAGAACCGTCACCATGTGTTTATCGAACCTGAGGGACGTTTCACCAATGAAGTCTATGTAGATGGGATGTCCTCTTCTATGCCCGATGATGTTCAGC
>CACZNZ010000548.1 GCA_902782625.1 uncultured Lachnospiraceae bacterium
GCAGAAGGAAATTCTGGTAAGTATCCATATCTTCGCATGAATAACATCACCTATGGTGGCGAACTGGATCTTACAGATACGAAGACCATTGATATTCCAGATGAAGAACTGGATAAATGTACGGTGCAACGTGGTGACTTGCTATTTAATCGAACAAACAGCAAGGAATTAGTAGGGAAAACGTGTGTTTATAATCGTGATGAAATGATGGTCCTCGCTGGTTTCGTTGTAAGAGTACGGTTGAATGATAGAGCTCTTCCTGAGTTTGTATCCACCTTCATGAATACAGATTTCTCAAAGCAGATGCTACTTGGTATGTGCAAGGCTGCCATTGGTCAAGCTAACATAAATGCACAAGAGCTTCAGAATATAGGGATTTATATTCCACCAATCGAGGCACAACAGGATTTTGTTTTCTTCAAAGAACAAGTCGACAAATCCAAAGTTGCCGTTCAAGAGGCATTGGATGAAACTCAACTTCTTTTTGATAGCCTAATGCAAGAATATTTTGGCTGACAGTTATGGCGAAAGCTGGTGAAGGATGTTGGTACATATCTTGAAAGGAAGTGTACTAACATGGAAGAAATACTGGTAAATATTCTGAATGAGATGGCTGAATACCTTAGCGTCTCTCAAATGAAAAAGTTGCAGGAGGTTCTGATTAATAATCTGGTTTCTGAACCGGTGGAGCAGATTGAAATTAGCAATTCGGAATATATGAAGCTATTCCTTAATGCTAAGCGTATCGAAGGCTGTTCAGAGAGGACGTTGCAGTATTACAAGGTTACTATAGAACATATGCTTCAAAAACTATCGACGCCGATTCGGAAAATGACGACAGATGAGATACGGACGTATTTGGTCGATTATCAGAATATTGGACATTGCAGTAAAGTCACAGTCGATAATATTCGGAGAAATATTTCCAGCTTCTTCTCCTGGTTAGAAGAAGAGGATTACATACTCAAGAGTCCAATGAAAAGGATTCATAAGATCAAGACCAGGAAGGTCGTAAAGGACGTAATCTCAGATGAGAGCATGGAGAAAATGCGTGATGCCTGTAAAGAGATACGAGATCTTGCAATCATAGACCTCCTATACTCTACAGGAATTCGTGTTGGCGAATTGGTCCGACTTAATATTGATGATGTAAACCTCGAACAACGTGAGTGTGTGGTGTTCGGGAAAGGGGACAAAGAAAGACGAGTCTATTTTGATGCCAAAGCCAAGATTCATCTTATGAAATATCTTGCTGAAAGAAAAGCTGATAATCCGGCGCTCTTTGTATCGTTGGATGCGCCATTCACACGGCTTCAAATTAGTGGAGTTGAAATTAGGCTGAGGAATTTGGGACGAAAGCTATCACTTAATCATATTCATCCACATAAGTTCCGCCGGACGATGGCAACCAGGGCGATAGACAAAGGTATGCCGATAGAGCAAGTACAGAAAGTACTTGGACACTCGCAGATCGATACCACCATGCAATACGCTATCGTGAACCAGAGCAATGTAAGAAACTCGCATCAAAAGTTCATTGCCTAAGGCAACTTGATAGTTGCCCAATTACTATAAGGGGTAATCAAGATGACTAACTTTGACTTCTTAAAAGCAGAAGAGAAATTTGAGAGCTTTGCGGATGTCGCGATATCAGCAGAAAAGGTTCTTCCAATTGATGTGTCGGCTTCGGTTATCAATTGCCGGAGGGCGATGGAGTTCGCTGTCAAATGGATGTATTCCGTTGACAGCTCTTTGGTTATGCCTTGGGACGATAAGTTGGTCAGCCTGATGAGCACGGAAGAATTTCGTGATGTTGTGGATAATAGCCTCTGGGTACGGATGGATTTCATCCGGAAGGTGGGGAATAATGCGGCGCATTCGGGCAAAAAAGTGACAAAAGACCAGGCTCTTCTCTGCCTGGAAAACTTGTTCATCTTTATGGATTTCATCTCCTACTGTTATGGGGATAAATACACAGAAAAGAACTTTGACCCAACACTTACTGAAGTGAAGAATCCGGATCCGGTTGTCACGGAACAGATTATTACAGAGGTTGATCTTGAAGCCCTGATCAAAGAAAATGCTGCTCTAAAAGAGGAACTGACTTCGCGGCGTGAAGAACAGCAGCAGACTTATGTTCCGAAGCCTCTTGATATCTCTGAATATAAGACCCGTAAGATCTATATCGATTCCATGTTGGAGGATGCGGGTTGGATCGAAGGCAGAAACTGGATCAATGAAGTGGAACTGCAGGGAATGCCGAACCAGTCAGGAGTAGGTTTTGCCGATTACGTGCTTTATGGTGATGATGGCAGGCCTTTGGCAGTTATTGAAGCAAAACGTACCTGCGTGGATGTAGCAAAGGGCCGTCAGCAGGCAAAACTATATGCGGATCTTCTGGAGAAGAAGTACGGCCGGCGTCCGGTGATCTTCCTGACCAACGGATTTGAAACCCGGATCCAAGACAACCTGTATCCGGAACGCAGATGTGCTGTGATCTATTCCAAGCGCGATTTGGAAAAGCTTTTTAACCTCCAGTCGATGCGCTCCAACCTTTCCTATGTTGTCGTCGATAAGAGCATCGCAGGGCGATACTATCAGGAAGCTGCAATCAAGGCTGTCTGCGACAGCTTTGGGAAGAGGAACCGCCGCAAGGCGCTTCTGGTTATGGCGACCGGATCCGGTAAGACGCGGACCGTGATTGCGTTGGTTAAAGTTTTGCAGGAACAAGGCTGGATTCGAAATGTTCTGTTTCTGGCAGATAGAAATTCCCTGGTTACACAGGCTAAACGTAGTTTTGTAAATCTTCTTCCGGATCTCTCTGTAACTAACCTGGTAGAAGAGAAGGACAATTACACGGCTCACTGTGTGTTTTCGACTTATCAGACCATGATGAACTGCATTGATTCGGTTGAGGATGACCAGGGAAAGCTCTTTACCTGCGGGCACTTCGATCTGATCATATGCGATGAGGCTCACCGGTCCATATATAACAAATATCAGGACATCTTCAATTACTTTGACGCTCCTTTAGTTGGCCTGACTGCAACGCCAAAAGATGAAATTGATAAGAATACTTATGAGGTTTTTGAACTTGAAAATGGCGTTCCTACCTATGGCTATGATTTGGCACAGGCAGTTCAGGATGGATACCTGGTTGATTTCATGTCGGTGGAGACGCAGCTGAAATTCATAGAGCAGGGTATCGTATACGATGAACTGTCTGAGGAAGATAAGCAGATCTATGAAGACACTTTCGAAGATGAGAACGGGGAGCTCCCAGAGAGTATCGCCTCTTCTGCCTTAAATGAATGGATATTCAATGAAGACACGATTCGTGAAGTCCTGAATATCCTAATGGAGCACGGACTAAGGATAGATTATGGCGCGAAGATTGGGAAGACCATAATCTTTGCAAGGAACCATTATCATGCTGAAAAGATTCTGGAGGTCTTCAACAAAGAATTTCCGCA
>CACZNZ010000549.1 GCA_902782625.1 uncultured Lachnospiraceae bacterium
CAGCCAAGGAAAAAGGCACTCTATACTGGAATACCTTGTCGAGTGCCTCATGTGAGATATCGATAATGATATCTGCATATAATACTTTGGAATCAATATTTGCCATCGAGCACATCTGCTACGATTTCCTCCTCACTCATGTGATACTTCTTCCCTTTGATCTCCTGATAAGTCTCATGACCTTTTCCGGCTAGTATCACAATATCTCCAGGCTGTGCATGATTCATCACATAGGAGATTGCTTCTCTGCGATCGATGATTGACAGATACTTTCCGTCTGTTTTTCCTATGCCGGTAAGTATGTCGTCAATGATTGCCTGCGGTTCTTCAAACCGGGGATTATCAGATGTTACCACAGTAAGATCTGCCAGTTTTCCTGACACCTCTCCCATCTCGAACCGACGCAATCTGGAACGGTTCCCGCCACATCCGAACAGGCAGACCAGCCTCGGAGGCTTGTATGCCCTTAACGTACGGAGAATGCTTTCCAATGCCATGGCATTATGTGCATAATCCACGATCAGTGTATAATCTGATCCGGTAGGAATAAGCTGAACTCTTCCTTTTACGGTGAAATTACGCAATGCCTTTTGTATATCTGATAAAGATGCTCCCATATCCGAAGTGACCATAATCGCTCCAAGCGCATTATGTACATTGAATTCGCCGGGAACAGAAGCAGAAATCTTTCCGGAAAGCAGGCCGCCAAGCATGAAATCCACACCCAGGAAATCCCGATCCCTTGTCAGGGTGATATCCTGTGCATAAAGATCTGCCTCAGGTGTGATTCCGAAGGTTTGGATCGGACAGGCTGCATTCTTCGTAATCTCTTCATAATGCTCATCGTCTAGATTGGCAAATCCTTTGACGCATTGTGCAAACAGCATCGCCTTACAGGAAAGGTATTCCTCAAAATTCTCATGCTCATTCGGACCGATGTGATCTGGCGAAAGGTTGGTAAATAATCCGTAATCAAATAAAATCCCTGCCGTACGGTCTAACTTGAAGCCCTGGGAAGAGGCCTCCATGACAACAACGTCACAGCCATCCTCTGTCATCTCGTGGAAATATCTATGGATATCATAGGATTCCGGCGTGGTGTTGTTGATCGTAATATGTCTGTCTCCGATACATACCTCGATTGTACCGATCACACCCACTTTGTGTCCTGCCTGCTCCAGGATGTTCTTGATCATATAAGTGGTAGTGGTTTTGCCTTTTGTTCCGGTCACGGCGATTGTCTTCAGTTTTTTTGCCGGATATCCAAACCAGGCTGCAGAGATCAACGCCATCGCACGTCGTGTGTTCTCCACCTGGATCACAGTCACATTCTCCGGAACATCCACATTTTCTTCTACAACAAGAGCTGCCGCTCCAGCTGCTGCCGCTTCGCCCGCAAACCCGTGACCATCGAAGGATGCACCCCGGATACATAAAAACAGGCATTGTTCTGTGAGTTTTCTCGAATCATTGATCACCGCACTGATCTCTGTATCCGTGCTCCCCTGAAGACAGGTGTATTCCACCTGATCCAACAGTTTAGACAACTTCATAATTACTGTCCTCCCATTTTCTGTCCAAGAAATCAGCCTACGCGGTCAAATGCGGGATCCACTTCACCAAGCTCTTCGAATTCCCCTTTATATTCCCGGGGTACCGTCACTGTGGCATCTTCATCCTCGGAAGGATCGATCTTGATCTTGGAATCATAGAGTTCCTCTACTGCAATCGAAAGCGGTTTTTCTCCGGGGTAGCTCTCCACGAGAGGCTCCTTGCCTGCAATGATCTGCCTTGCTCTCTTTGATGCAGCGATCACGATGGAATACCGGCTGTTGATCACCGGATCTTCTCCTTCATTGTCCTCGTAATTAATTTTTTCCATAAGTTCTGTATAAGACGGATGTAACATAATAACCAATGCTCCTTTCTGGAATTATGACGGTTGTTCTTCGTTAAGTTCTCTTTGGATCAGTTCCACAAAATCATGGTTTACACTGACTCTGCAGGCTTCTCCTTCAATGATGGAATGGATCTTATCGACACATTCATTCATTTTGCCATCATCATTGATGACAATATATTGATATTCATCGATACTTTCTGCCTCTGCAGCCGCACGATGCATTCTCTTCTCAATCACCGAGGAATCTTCTGTTCCCCGACAGCACAATCTTTTCTTTAAGCTCTCGGCCGATGGTGCTGTTATAAAAATCAGGATCGCATCCGGATACTGTTCTTTGATGCTGACTGCCCCTTGAACTTCTATCTCAAGCAGTACACAATGTCCCGCTGCCAGTTCATCTTCCACAAACTGTCGTGGCGTTCCGTAATAGTGATCCACATACCTGGCATACTCTATAAATCCATTGTAATCAATCAGCTTCAGAAAATCTTCTTCAGTTTTGAAATGATATTCTCTGCCGTCAACTTCCCCTTCCCGGGGTTTTCTTGTTGTCATCGATACGGAAAGGCTGTAACCGTATTTCCTGATCAGTTCCTTCGTAACGCTTCCTTTTCCGGAACCCGAAAATCCTGAGATGACAACCAGTGAACCTCTATTCTTCATTCGAGTCATTCCTTTCCCTGCTGCTTCTTCCTGATAACGTGTCGGAATTGAGTGCGGACAGCACAAGATGCCCGCTGTCCATCACAATGACGGTTCTTGTTTTTCTTCCGCAGGTTCCGTCAACAGCTCTTCCTTCATCACGGGCAAACTGGACCATTCTTTTGATCGGTGCGGCATCCGCGCTCATCATGGATACAATCTTATCGCTGCGTACCATGTTCCCGAAACCGATATTTAAAAAAGGCTCTTCTCTACTCAATATTCTGTACCTGCTCCCGGATTTTTTCAATGTCTGTCTTGAGATCGATCGCATGGTTGGAGATTGCCTTGTCATTCGATTTGGACAGGATCGTATTCGCCTCACGGTTCATCTCCTGGGCAATGAAATCAAGCTTGCGCCCGATATTTTCTCCTTCTTTGAGCACTTCCTGCATATGGGTGATATGGCTCTTTAAGCGCACGGTCTCCTCATCAACACAGATCTTGTCAGCATAGAGCACAACTTCTGCAACAATCCTGCTTTCATCGATTGCCTTCTCCGCCATCAGCTCTTTCACCTTGTCGGTCAGTCTGGAACGATACAAACTGACGATCTCAGGATATCTCATTTCTATGGCTTCCACATTACGATACAGTCCGGCAAGTTTATCCGTGATATCTCTTTCCAGGGATTCTCCCTCACGTTTTCTGCTCTCATGGAATGCCTCCAGTGCCTGACTGACAGCCTCCATGATCTCGCTCTTTATATACTCCTGATCCACCGGAACATCCTCGAGAGAAAGGACATCCTGCATCCTTCCCATCTGATAACTGGTTACCGTATTGGGGACCTGACAGATCTGACTGATTTTACGAAATGCCCGGTAGTATTCCTTTACCAGATCGTCATTCATCTTCACACAGACAGAATGTTCGGAAAGATCCTCATAAGCGATATAGACATCCACTTTCCCGCGTCCGATATTTTTTTTCAGAAAGCTCCGGACTTCGGCCTCGAGATAATTCAGTATCCTCGGCACCTTGATGTTGATATCACAGTATCTGTGATTGACAGCCTTCATCTCCACTGTAACCTTGCAGCGCTCGCTGACAAGCTCACTACGGCCAAACCCCGTCATACTCTTTATCAATTTTATTCACCTCAACTCATCGTAACTCAACCATAACTGTGAAATTCTATTATATAGGATAAAAAATGTTTCGTCAATCTGCAGATTGCTTTCTCAACGCAAGATCTTTCTGCATAGTCTGCAGATAATGCAGATTGACACCCGCACAGGATTCCACGAAAAACCTGGCATCCAGTTCCTGAAATTTAAAATGTTTTGGGCCTCCGTTTTCCATGCGCTTCACATAACGCATCATTTCCTCAAATCGAAGATAATAGCACAGTCTTCTCTCACTGTAATAAATCAAAAGAAAACTGATGCCCCCCTGCTCCTCAAATGCCTTCATGAATTCAATCTGATGCTCATGAAGATTGTTCATGGAAAAGTTGTCCTCGGAGCACTCTTTAGCATCAAAACATACCGGAATTCCCTGTACGGCCCCTATGTAATCCACCGTACTTTTTTTCTCAAAATATGCCAGCGTGATATGTCTTGACTGTTTGTCAAACTGTACCGGCGTGATCGGGGTAGGAATCTTCTGGATCAGTGCCAGCTTCTGGTTTTTATATTTTTCATTACTGTAATTCACCATCTCTTCGAGAACCGATCCCCGAAGACCTCTCGAACTCCATGTCGCCATTTTTCTCTCCTGTTACTCTGTAAGCAGATCGTCTCTCATCACACCAAAGGCTTTCAATGCCTTATGAAAAGCATGTGAAACAGGATCCGTGGTATCCGGAAACAACCCGTCATCGGTCTTTACCTGATAGCAATGAAGCATCAAAATCTTTTCATGCACGCGGCTTCGCATTTTCTCATTAGCTTTCCTGTCTCCGTACTTGCCATCGCCATACAGTGGATGGCCCAGTGCTGCAAGCTGTGCCCTGATCTGATGACTTTTCCCTGTGATCAGTCTGATCTTTAACAGACTAGCCTCTCTTGTGGCAGAAAGCACTTCATAAGCAGTTTCTATCACAGAAGAATTGGGCATTGGTTCCGATGTGATGCGTACCGTGTTCTTTTCTCTGTCTTTAACCAGATAGCTTTTCAGATCGTCTTTCCCGGTCATTTGCCCGGTCACCATCGCCAGATAATACTTATCGACAGTATGATCCCTGAAAGCCTCGGATGCTCTCTGCAGGCCGTGCATGGATATGCCGCAGACCACAATTCCACTGGTATTGCGGTCAAGCCGGTTGACCACGGAAGGCCTGAATCCTCCGGCAGAGTCCATGATCCCTTTTTCTTTGCAATAATCTAAGAGATAATCATTCAGGGAGTCATCCTCTTTCTTTGCCTTCTGCGTCAGCAGACCGGCCGGTTTATGAAACAGGAGGATATCTTCGGATTCAAACAGGACACGGATCCTGGCACGCATTTTTTCGTTTTTGTTCTGAAAAAGATCCTGAGATGGTTCTCCCTGAAAATGTGCCAGTGTCTCATCAGAGAAAAAGATCCTGATCTGATCTCCCTCCCGCAGGACATATCCTCCCTCTGTTTTTTTCTCATTGACCGTGATATTTTTTTTGCGGAGCATTTTGTGAAGGAAACCGCTTCCGGCTTTTGGCAGATACCGGTTTAAGAACCGTAAAAGCTTCTGCCCTTCTTCTCTCTTGCTGATTGTAATTTCTACCATGCGCTAACCCTTTCATTTCAGCTTTTATGAGATGATCTTCAGGATCCATGCATGTGGAATCAGCTTGGATGCGGCATAGGTTGCCCGTATCGTCCAACCGTAGACAGACATCTCTCTTCCTTTCTGATTATCTTTCCATGCAAGAGCGGCAACTTTATCCGGTTCTGCCATCACAAGCTTTTTATACCAGGGGACTTCTTTTCCTAATCCTTTTAAGAATTCTGTCTTTATCGCACCCGGACAGACTGCAGTGATCTTCCGATGCTTTCCGGCAGGAAGTGCATGCTGTTCTGCCCGCAGTGACCTTACATAGCTCAGGGCAAATGCCTTGGTTGCCGCGTAGATGGAAAATCCCGGCTGGGGAAGAAAAGCGGCAGCAGAAACCATATAGATCA
>CACZNZ010000550.1 GCA_902782625.1 uncultured Lachnospiraceae bacterium
CATGATCTCTTCAAGCTGTCGCTCTCCCATCCGGCCGTGGGCATATTCCACGACAGCATCCGGCACCAGCTCCCGGATTCTTGCTGCGACATCCGGAATCGTGCTGACTCTGTTGTAGACATAATAAACCTGCCCTCCTCGGGAAAGTTCCCGCAGGATCGCCTCTTTTACCAGAACTTCGTTGTATTCCATCACATAAGTCTGGATGGACTGTCTGTCAATCGGTGGCGCCCCGAGAACACTCATATCACGGATTCCTGAAAGACTCATGTGCAGCGTTCTTGGAATCGGGGTTGCAGACAGGGAAAGAACATCGACATCCTTTTTGATCTGTTTGATCTTTTCTTTTTGTCTCACGCCGAAACGCTGTTCTTCATCGATAATCAAAAGCCCAAGCTTCGCAAAGGATATCTTCTTGGACAGTACTTTATGTGTCCCGATAACAATATCGATACTGCCTTTTTTGATCCCTTCCTGAATATCTCTGACCTCTTTGGCGGAACAAAATCTCGAAAGCATCGCAATCTCTACCGGATATCCCTCCATCCTGTCACGGAATGTATGGTAGTGTTGTTGAGCCAGGATCGTCGTCGGCACCAGATAGATGACCTGTCTGCTCTCCTGTACTTCTTTAAAAGCAGCCCGGATGGCCACTTCTGTCTTGCCGTAGCCAACATCACCGCACAAAAGCCTGTCCATGATTTTGTTGCTCTCCATGTCCTGCTTTGTCTCTTCGATGGCTGTAAGCTGATCCTCTGTCTCCTCAAAAGGAAACCTCTCTTCAAACTCCGTTTGCCATATCGTATCCGGTCCACATGCATATCCCTTCCGGTTCTGCCGGGCGGCATACAGTTCGATCAGCTCCCGGGCAGCGATGGCAATCTTTTCCCGGGCTCTGGCTTTTGTCTTCTCCCAGTCCTGTGTTCCGAGTTTATTCAATTTCGGTGGCTTTCCACTGAGATTAGAGTATTTCTGAATCTGGGACAATTGGGAAGCCCCAATCAGCAGGGAACTGGAATCCTGGTATTCAATGCTGATATAGTCTCTGGCGACGCCTTCCTTTTCAATTTTCTCCATCCCCCGGTAAATACCCAGTCCGTAACGCTCATGGACAATATAATCCCCCACGGAGATATCCTGAATGGATGTGATCTTTTCCGCAGGAATATCCTTCCACTGTGATCGGACTCTTTTCTTTTTTCTTTTTTTGAAAATGTCCTTCTCGGTCAGGACAGCCAGTTTCTGTCCGGGATATTCGAAACCGGCGCTCAGCACCCCCTGTGCCACAGCAACCTGTCCGCCTACAAGTTCGGCTTCGGAATTTTTTCTGTAATAAGAAATGATATCATAGTCCATGATATCATCTGCCAGCCTTTTTCCTCTTGTGGCAGAAGGCGTAAGAAGCAGGATCCGATAGTCCTGAGAAACCCAGCGTTTCAGTTCTCTGATCAAATCCTCGAAGCGATTGCTGAAGGAAGCGATACTGCGTGCCTGCGTCATATAAGTCTTAACAGGCTTAAAACGTCCTGAGTTTCCACCAATCTGCGACAGACAGACAAGCCGTATTCTTTTAAGTTTTTCCTCTAACGTATCCGTATCGAAAATCAGTTCTTTTTGTCCGGGAAGAATATATCCTTCTTCTACTCTGTTTTCCATGCTCCGTAAAAAGAGTTCCTCAAAAGTCTCCGTCTGCTGCACGATCTCCTGCTCTTCGTCAAGAAAGCAGATCGTATCATCCGGGAAATAAGAAAGCAGCGAAACTGTATCCTTAAAGAAATACTCTATCAGACTTTCTCTGGCACGACTCTTTCCAAAAGAGGAGAGTTCGTCTTCTATCCGCTCCATGTTTTGGCGCAGTCTTGATTTCTGCGCCCGTTTTTTCTTTTTATTCAATTGATTGATTCGGCTGTGATATTCCTCTCTCATTTTTGAAAGAACTTCGGGAATCCGGTCTGAAGGCAGGTAGATTTCAGAAGCAGGATCGATGGTGACCTCGGAAACATTTTCAATGCTTCTCTGGTTTTCCGGATGGAATGTCCTCATCGAATCCACTTCATCTCCCCACAGTTCAATTCTGACCGGAAGTTCTCCAGTGAGTGGGAAGATGTCAATGATACCTCCCCGAATGGCAAATTGTCCTGGGTTTTCTGCCTTTGAGACAACTTCATAGCCCATCTCGACCAGTTTCTTGCGGAGTGCAGCCACTTCGATCAAGGATTCAGTAGTAATCTTTATACTCTGCTTTTGAAAATCTGTTGCCGGAACCATCTTTTCCATCAGGGCATCCGCACAGACCACAACCGTAAGCTTTTCTTTTTTTAGTAATTTCGAAAGAATTTCAATCCTCTTTGCAGCAATCTGGTTACCATGGACATCTGCACTGTAAAACAGGAGGTCCCTGGAAGGATACCAGACAGTATCTTCATCAAAAAATGACAGATCCTCATAGAGCTGCTTTGCCCTGCTTTCCTGTGATGTAATGATCAGACGGCATCGGAAATCCTGTCCCAGCAGAGAGATCAGATGTGCATCCTGCCCCGGACTGCAGCCGTTAACCGCTATCGGATATTCTCCTTTTTGAATGGAGGCAATGATATCCATGGTATCCCGATCCTGTGAAAAACTTCTTGTGATTGCTTTCATTATGACTCCTGCTCAGCCTGTTCTTTTGCTCTTTTCTTTTTCCCTGTACTGTAGCGGTTCATCGCTTCGGAAAGATTTCCTGCCGCAAAAAGCTCTGCCGCAGAGGCCGCTTTATCAACAGCTTCCGTTATTTTCTCTGTCTCTTCCTTCGAGAACCTGCTAAGGACGTAATCTGCCAGATCCTGTCCGGGATGCTTTTGTCCCCCGATTCCCACACGAATCCTCGGAAAGGCATCCGATCCGAGATGGCTGATAATACTCTTCATGCCATTATGACCGCCGGCACTCCCTTTGGGCCTGATTCTGACCATTCCCGGCTCGATACTGATATCATCATAGATAACCAGAAGATCTTCCGGGTCCACCTTGTAAAAATCCATAACTGCCCTGATCGCCTCCCCGCTTCGGTTCATATAGGTAATGGGTTTCATCAGAAGAACCCTTTGCCCCCCTAAGAAGCCACTGGCACACAATGCCTTGAATTTATGCTGGTTTATGGTTACACCCATCCTCTCAGCCAGTTCATCCGCAGCCATAAATCCCACATTATGTCTTGTATTCTTGTATTCATCCGTGGGGTTCCCCAACCCGGCAATGATCTTCATCGTTCCGATCCTTTCTTCATGTTCATTTTCATTTCCAAAATAGTAGTCAGCCACGCGTCGAGCGGATTGATCATCAAAAAACGAATTATGCAGTCTGGCAAAAGACACTGTCTTCTCGGGATCCCAGTCTTTTTGCTGAATCGTCCTGACCAGATCCTCCATATTCTCGACGATGGGACCAGGCGCTGTCTGTTCATAATCAAAATAGAAGGAACGGTCTTTGTCCAGATACCAGTCCTTGTCAAACGCATACAGAATCAGCGGTTTTTGCAGCTGGGAATACTCCACTGTAATCGAGGAATAATCCGTAATCAGCAAATCTGTCAGGCATAAAAGCTTCCTGACATCTGCATAGTCCGTCAGATCCGGAATATATTCCGGCACCCGGGAAGATCTGATCTGCGGATGCAGCCGCACAGCCAGGCAATACTCTGCACCGAGTTCCTGTTCAAATCGTTCGAAATCAAAAGCTTCAAGCAGCTCCTGATCTCTTTTATCATCCCCACGGAAAGTGGGGGCATAAAGCGCAAGTTTCTTTCCTTTCATGACCGGATATTTTTCAATGAGTTCCTTTCGGTCGGCAGAAAGATCATGATCCCTGAAATAATAATCCATCTGAGGCGCACCGATACACAGTACCTTCTGCCTTGGCACAAGAAACGCCTGCGCGTAATTGTCTATGATATTTTCCGAGCTTGCAAGAATATGCGTCACCCG
The DNA here is from genome assembly GCA_902782625.1 of uncultured Lachnospiraceae bacterium. Lineage (GTDB taxonomy): Bacteria > Bacillota > Clostridia > Lachnospirales > Lachnospiraceae > Anaerobutyricum. Next base: position 3,966 of record CACZNZ010000550.1, read on the forward strand.
GATATTAGCCTGTCTAAGTTCCTCAATGACTTTCGGGTCTTTCTCCGATGATCCACCAAACTTTTTGAAAGAACCCATGCCGTGCCACATCTGGACAACTGTGGTCTCATCGGAGATATCCATATAGGCCATAGGCATAAAATTATCATTGAGAAATATAAATGACGAGCATGCCATACATTTTGCCTTATGGAGAAAAAGGCGGAACAAACCCGGGATATTGGAAAGACGGACTGCATAGTCTTCATGAGTGATAATATTATATTCGAATTTCAGCCCTCGTCTTTCCAGTTCATTTTTCAGCTCATAAAGACTTCCGGTTCCTCCTGTTTCAAGCTTTTCGATCAGAGTAATCATATTCTTCCTGACTGGATATCTTCGAAACCAGTTAAAAAACCGGGCAAATATCTTGTTTGTATTCATGAACGTCCGCTCCTTTTGTCTTTTTGTCACAGGAATTCTTACACAAGGAAAAGACCGTCACACCATTTTACTGGTGTGGCGATCCCCTTTTTACTTCATGTTACTTCTCTTTTTCTCTTTTTCCA
>CACZNZ010000551.1 GCA_902782625.1 uncultured Lachnospiraceae bacterium
ACCGCCGTTGGCAACCACACCGCCAAAATACTTGTTGGTCATGGAGATGGTCCGGTTAACCAAATTGCCCAGGATATTGGCTAGGTCGGAATTATTCCTCTCTGTGACAAGTTCCCAAGTAATCACGCCGTCATTGTCAAACGGCATCTCGTGAAGAACAAAATACCGTACAGCGTCCACGCCGAAAATGTCTACCAGATCATCCGCATAGATCACATTGCCCTTGGACTTGCTCATCTTGCCCTCTCCCTGAAGCAGCCACGGATGTCCGAATACCTGCTTCGGAAGCGGAAGATCCAGCGCCATCAGGAAGATCGGCCAGTAAATGGTATGGAACCGGATGATGTCCTTGCCGATAACATGAAGATCTGCCGGCCAGTACTTTTTAAACATCTCAGAGCTGCCGTCCGGATCATATCCGATACCAGTGATATAGTTAACCAGGGCATCAAGCCACACATATACCACGTGCTTCGGATTGAAATCCACCGGGATACCCCAGGTAAATGAGGTCCTGGATACACAAAGGTCCTGCAGACCCGGCAGCAGGAAGTTATTCATCATCTCATTTTTCCGGGATTCCGGCTGAATGAATTCCGGATGCGTGTTGATATGATTGATCAGTCTGTCAGCATATTTGCTCATGCGGAAGAAATAAGCAGGTTCCTTCGTCAGATGAACCTCCCGACCGCAGTCAGGACATTTGCCATCGACAAGCTGAGATTCAGTAAAGAAAGACTCACACGGTGTGCAGTAAAGTCCTTCGTAATAACCCTCGTAAATGTCTCCCTGATCATAGAGTTTCTTAAAGATCTTCTGTACGACTGCCTCATGATCCGCATCCGTTGTCCGGATGAATCTGTCATAGGAAGTCCCCATCATATCCCAGATATCCTTGATCTGGCCGGCCACATTATCCACAAATTCCTTCGGAGTAATGCCGGCTTCCTGGGCTTTTAGTTCAATTTTCTGGCCATGCTCATCTGTCCCGGTCTGGAAACGCACATCATAGCCCTCTTTTCTCTTGAATCTGGCAATCGCATCGGCGAGTACAGCCTCATAGGTATTCCCGATATGCGGCTTGCCGGATGTATAAGCTATCGCTGTTGTTAAATAGTAAGGTTTCTTACTCATTTCTTCCTCCTCAATCCATAGTGTTGCAAACTAAACTACATTATAGAATAAAAAAAATATTTCGTCTATGGTCAAAACCGTGAATTTTAAGCATTCTTGGTTCAATACTTGTCATTATCGACGAAAAGTGGTATTATATCATGAGTATTTTTCCGCCACTGTAATCGAAAGTGAGGAATGATGATATGGCTAAGAATGATAAAGTCGACATAAAGTTCGAGAATCTCGTCTCCGAAGATATCAATATAGATGAGATTTCAGAAGAGGAAAAAGCACAACTGAATTATGAGACCGCTCTGCGCTATGTAAATATCGCTGAGCATATGAAGCAGTTTGAAGATCAGGATAAATACTATCTGCGTGCACAACAGTACCTGAAGAAAGCAGAACCGCTGATCACAGACAAGAAACTGAAGCGTACCGTTATCCTCAGGAAGTTTGCCGCCCGTTCGGAAGGAAAGATCGCCCTGTATCAGGAGGCCTGTTCCATCCGCGACAAAGCAAAGACTCCGAGTGACTACACATCGGCACAAAACCTGTTCGAGCGTATCCACAAGTACGAGGCACATCACCCTCTGAATGAAAAGTGGACCGATCCGGAAGTCTATGCTGCCGCTGCCAAATGCAATGACTCTGCCGAGCAGGCTGAATACTGTGCACAGATGGCAGCAAAAAAAGAGAAAGAAAACCGCAGAAAAAGCCTGCTTGCCAGCCTGTTATTCATCGCTGCAATCGGCGCGGCACTCTATTTCACAAGAACCCTCAATTTCTACCGGGTTCTCGGCACGGTCAATGCATGGACCAACGATTACAATGCTGCATGGCACTATTACCTGCGCATTTACTACAGTGACAAAGCCACTGAGCAGGAAAAACAGGAAGCCCTTGATATCTACCATCATTACCGCTACCTGGATTCGAAAAAATGTATTGCCGAAGGCAACGAGAATCAGGCCTACAAGAACCTCAAGGTTCTCGGAAAACACGATTACAAAGATTCCCGTGTTCTCTTTGTAAATATGGAAAGAGAACGTGTTAAGAACCGGAAAGTCGGAGAGATTGTCGGATTTGCCGATATGGACTGGATCATTCTCGAAAAGAAAGGTGACAATGTCCTCCTGTATAAGAAGACCGCCAAGGGTTCCATTCCATTTGATAAAGAGGGAAAAGGAACCGTTACCTGGGAGAACAGCTCTGTGAGAACCTGGCTTAACAAAGACTTCCTTGATGAATTCTTCTACAAAGAAGAAGCCGCCATGCTGTTTCCGACAGCAATCGAAAACAAACCGAATCCGATCTACGGAACAGACAGCGGCAAGAATACCACCGATAAAGTATATC
>CACZNZ010000552.1 GCA_902782625.1 uncultured Lachnospiraceae bacterium
ATTCAGAATCCAACTGGCTGGTGCTTTGTTCCAGCCGGTGTTCTACATACTCATAAACAGTATGGACGCTTATATTATTTGTATACAGCCGCTTTCCGTCAAACACCGTTTTCCCAAAGGAGTTTTTGACGGACTCGACCTGAAAGTGTGTTTTTTCAATGCCGAGCCCTGTCTTACCTAACATGATAAATGCGCGCAGGAAACTTTTAAAATGCACAATTGTTTTTCCAAATAAAAGGAGGCAAAAAGTCAGCTTGCCGCCAGCGGCATAATGGATCTGCTTATCGCCGCATTCGATCACATATCCGACACTGTCATGGCTCCCCATGAATGGCGGGACAATAGCCATCTGGGAATACATTGTACGCTGAACAGTACATTCTTCTGCAAACGAACAGGTGTCACAGTTTCTATCACTAATGCAGTGCATCTGAAGCAGCATTTCACCCATTCCGCCACGGAGCGCGGAGGTCTTATTTTCCGGCAGATCTCCTCCATTTGGGAAGCAGACTGTGAAAACCGCCTTAAAATATCGAATATTAAGCTGTCCTTTTAAGACTTCATCCATGTTATTCCGGCAGCCTCATTGGAATCGCGATTGTGAACGCATTTACAGAAATATTCGGATCGACGGCAATCCCGTGCAGGCAGCGCCCATAGTATGGTCGTACTCCTTGGTCATCACAGCGAAAAACAGCTCCAGCTTCAAGGAACATAAGCGGTTTTTTGAACGGCTGTTCTGCCACGGAAAGCTCGCGGTCAAGTTTTCCGTATTTAACGAAGGTTTTATAAAACCCATCCGCCGGATCGGAACTGACAGGGATAAAATTTGAAAGGGCCATGAATGCATTGCCTGCCGAAAAAGCGGCCAGCTCGTGATCTTCTTCCAGCGAAAGAAGGTCAAAGCTTCCCTTTCCCACGGATTTCCTTGCCCCGATCCCCAGCGTGAACATAAGTTCAAGAGTTTTTTGTAACATGGGGCGTTCAAGTCCAGTAAGGATATAAAGGTCATAAACTCCGTCATTTACGAACTTTTCTTCCACTGAAAACAGCAATGCATCTGCCCCGGTATCAGAAGTGTCACTGCTGCCCCGCGGGACCATATTGTGAACCGTATCTCCGACGATTTCTGGGTCAGAGGAAAGAAACGGTGAAAAACCGCGCCAGTTTCCCTGCTGGACTTGCAGAAACTCGCATCTGTTCAGGAAATGGCACTTCTTATACTTTTTGTTCTGTTGATAAGCGCGCTTTCTTTCTGCCTTGTCCGTTACATGGTCGATATTCCGGGCTTCGTCATAAATCCCAAGCGGCAGAGGCAGCGTCCCTTCCGGAAAGGCATTGGAAAAGATGATCTTTGGCTTTCCATCCCAGGAAGAACACAGTAGTTCGTTCAGACTGCTCTCCCCATACAGATACCTGTAACTCCAGCAGAATGCACCGAAGAAGGTATCGCTCTGAAGCCTGGAAATATAGGAAGAGTGTGGTCTGATTTTAGCCTGATACAGCATCCTTCACCCCTTTATCCTTTGCCTCTTCTTCATCCGACCATTTTCCATTGAATGTCACCTGTCCGTAACCCCGGGACCCGCTGCTGCCAATATAACTGTTTTCAAGGAGGGTAAGGCCCTCTTTGATCTTGGCCTTCATATCCTCCGCATCGTCTCCTTCAAAGACCTGAAGAACGATTTCAACATTAAAATCAAGACCGGCCGGGACACGTTCTATAAATCTCGGTGATCCAACTTTACCGGATGCCCTGTCAATGTTATTCTCCGCTTTTACTTCTAAATAATTCTTACCATTTAGTAAAAGGTTGGCAATCGTATCCTTGGATTTATTCGACAGATTACAATCCCTGACTATGATCCGTGTAGGAGCAGATTCAGCTCCAGGGTGATTATGTGCCCCGAATATTTTACAAACAAAGCAGCTCTCCTTACCGCAGGTACAGGGAGATCCAATTGTTATTTCGGTGCCGTTTTTTTCATATTTCTTCTCAGTGTATTTTCCGTAATGCAGTTCAAGGAGACTCCTCAATTTTCCCTTCAAGCTGGATCCGGGAATATAGGGGATAGCCGTGATCGGATTCTTTACCACGATGCTGTCGGCGCCGCCGATTGACAGGTCATTATCACTTCCTTTAATTGACGTACCTGTTTCCAGATGCATCTTTCCCGTATATTTAATAAAACCGGTTAATTTTTTCATGATTGTCTCCCATCTCCTTAATCTTTTTTCATATATGCAACAATTGCCTGGAAGTGCTTGACAAATGCCCTGAAGTCACGCTCGTCTTTTACTGCCTGCACATTCATTCGGATAAAATCATAAAACGATCCTGTAACGAGCTCCCTGCTTCTCTGTGCCGAG
>CACZNZ010000553.1 GCA_902782625.1 uncultured Lachnospiraceae bacterium
GGAGGAGGTGGATTCGGCGGTGGCCGCGGCGGATTCGGAGGCGGCCCCAGATTCTAATCATAGGGAAAAAGAAACTCGCGGTGTTCCATACGGATCACCGCGAGTTCCTTTTAATCAAATCTATACTAATCTTCAACAAGATACATCTGTACCTCATCCAGATATATTGAGCCCTGATTCCTCCAGTATTCAATGTAGAACCAAGGGATGACATTATTGTAATAATCAGAATCGCCACCAACTTCGAACTCAACCGATGTCTTAACCCATCCATCACTGGGAGCTGAAATAGTCAACCCTTCAACCCAGCTGGCATATAGCGTTGTAAGCTCTTGATTTTCATATTCAGAATCCGGGAAGAAATACTGCCAATGGACACTGGAGATGAAATCGCAGGCAGTGTCGTACATATTGCATTCATTAATTACCTGAACTGCAGAGAAGGCATATCCGTGTTCGGCATTTGAGAGACCCTCAATCGCATCAAGGTCAAACTCGCGCTTTGTCCAAAATTCCAGGATATACTTCTCACCCTTTTTTGCCTTGGGTGTCAGGAACCAGTTATTACGAGGGAAAAGCATTACAACTTGCTCTTCTCCGTACTTATCCTTCATCCACATAGAAGGGGTATTGATTCGCAGGCAATGGCCTGTTCCGTTTGCACCGCCTTCTTCTACCCACATAAGAGGATTTTCCGGGTCTTGGGCCATATCCAGACCGACCGTAGTAAAGGCAATCCAGCCGCCCCAGTTTGCGTCCTCGAAAGACCAGGGATCATAATTAGCTTCGGGGTAAGTCTTCAGGCAGGGATAATAACCGGCAATGATGTTCGTTTTTAGAGTCAAAGAAGCGCCGTCGGATTCACGTGAAATAACAACAGAAACCTCCACATCATTTATCTGATCATTCCAGACGACCTTTGGCGATGCCTCGGTTGAAGACGCAGGTGTACCGCCCGGGAAAGTCCATTTGTAAGATGTAGGCTCTCCTTTCAGATTGTCAAGCTTAAATGTGATTTCAGCACCTTTCTTTGCACACCCTTTAGGTGTCAATCCAGATACTGATAATTCTGCACTGAGATCCTCTTTCTGCGGCTCGGGGCCGGGGCCGGGTTCCGGTTCAGGTTTGGGGGTCTTCTCGCAGGAGGCAAAAAGGAAAAGGATTACTGCGAGGGTAAACAGTTTAGTTAACTTTTTCATATTGGTATTTGTTTAAAAATGGATAATGTCAGATTTTCTCATAAATAGCCTTTGCTATATACTCCATTCCCTTGTCGTTGGGATGAGTGATAATAAAATCTCCCACAATAGGATAAGGTTTGCCTTGTGTATCATATATGATATCGCCTTCTTTTGGACAACATTCCTCTTGATGCTCGTACCATATCCAGTTAAGCCGGACATAGGGAATACCATATTTTTCAGCATTTTCCCGAACAGCCTTCTCTTTCCTCTCAGAAGGCCAATACTCACCAGTTATAACAATCCGTTCAGTGTATTGCTTGCAATACTCTATCAATTTGGAAAGTGCCCCGCTGAAGTATGGCTCCTTTTCTACAGGGACATTCTCACCAAGGCGGATCACCACTATGTCCTTGCCACTGATATCGGAGCGGAGCAGCTCATCCAGATCAAGATCAAAATTGCGTTCCCAGTCGGCAATATTACGTGCGCTTACAGTTGTATTCGCGTTATTGTTTCTCATCAGACTCTGAAGAACGTGGCAATAATCTTTTTCCGGCTTGGAGGCAGCCATCCCGTGGTCAGAATACCAATTGACTGCGTCGTACGGGGAATGCCTTGTGATAGAATTCCCTAAACAGAGGACGTGGTGCTCGCTCTTGTCTTTTTTCGCATCAGGGCTTTCGGAGCACCCTGTGAAACATAAGACAAATGCCAGGCAAATCAATACGATACATTTCTTTGTTCCAAACATATTCATAGCTTATTCAATGTTTATATCAGAGGCATAGTTATTCCTGATACAGTTGTATTTCTGGTCGATAGCCTTGCCGTTAATCTGGCAGTTCTTAATAGTTATGTTTTTTACGTCAGACTCATCTGAATAGCCCAAGAAACAGATTCGGGGCTCCTTCTCGCCTGTATAATAAATATTCTCATATGTTATGTCTCTCACTTTACCGCAGGTCTCTACGGTTGACCACATAGATTTGTTAATCACGATATTGATCAATCCGCCAAATGCATCAGGGCTTATGCTGTCACCGCTGAGAGTAGCGTTTTGGTAGATTGGTTCTTCAACATAAATGTTCCTGAAATGGATATCGTGCACATATGCCTTGTCCACATTTTGAATATCCATTGCATTGAATGTAAAATGGATAATATGGCAAGAGTCAAATGTAACATTGCGTATCTCATCAGCGACAGTCTCAGCGCCTATCTCCAGGCCCTGCCCCCAGTCATTCCAAAGCACGCAGTTCTTAACCTCTATATTCTCGATAATGTTATATCCATCTCGATAAAAAGGGCTTAAACCTTTTATGGCAATGTTATCATCGAAGCAACGCAGAAAACAGTTATGAATCAGAACATTGCTTGTATTACAAATATCAAAGCCGTCAGAATTGTAACGCCAGCAGCCTATAACCTTTACATTGTCAAATTCCACATCGCTGCAGTTTGCAATAATGGCCGTCCACTGTGTGGGATCATTTACCACTATGCCGCTTATCAGGATATTTCGGGAAGCCTCCACTTTTATGGGATAACAGTCTTCACGGCTGAACTTGGAGCAGTCCAGGATGCCTTTTCCCACAATTTTGATGTCAGAGGCATTTGCAGCATATACATAGCTGCTCACAATAGCACCTTCATCGATAAACAATGTCTGGCCGCTTTTAAGTTTGATGCCGTCAGGAACAGAGTGATTGCCAGGGCCGAAATAAACGACATCTTGTGAATCCTTGTCAATCTCCGGGAACAAATCGGGCGGATTGACGAAAAAATGAATCGCGTGATGATAGTCTCCCGTCTCCACAACAAATTGGCAAGGGCCCGGGATGTCTCGCAAAGTGATATTTCCTTTTTTCCCAACAGATACTTTGATACCAAGTGAAGATGGCCGGACTATACAATCCCTACTATCTTCACCTTCTGCAATCTTTATGTTGACTGTCTGCCCTTCTTTGTAGTCAAATATTGTAAAATATGCAGTTTCGGTCTCAGCTATGGGACGCTGTTCCCCATCGTAGTAGTCGTTGGTGGGCCACATTGACACCCGTGTCTCGTGAACAGTTACCGGAGAATTGTCTACAATAACAGCGACCGAAGTGTTAACACCATTCTTGCTCTCTCCGGATTTAGTACAAGCCTGACAAGAAGAGAAAATGGATAGTAAAACAACAAATATGACAGCCTTTGACATATGCTAATAGCCTGGATTTTCAAGAAGGTTACTATTTATACTGATACGTGCGAGTCCTATAGGCAGATAATAATTGCTCTCGGGGAATCGGAGAGAAAGGCCGGCCGAGCTCACCGGAACCTTTTTAATCCGGTAATTTCTGGTGGTAAAATCAAGTATGTATTGGAGTCCGTGCCTGTCCCCTTTCAATTCAGTTGCAGCGACTCTCCATCTACGCGCATCCCAGTAACGATGCCCCTCAAACGCCAGCTCAACCTTGCGCTCGTGCTCAATGGCTTTGTGGTTCACAGAAGTCAAGGGTGCTATGCCCGCCCGCTTCCTGACCATATTGACTTTAGATAGAGCCTCGTCTGTTTTTCCAAGCTGAAGTGCCGCTTCTGCAAAATTGAGGAGGGTCTCAGCGTATCTGAAGACTATATAATCGGTAGATGACTCATTGGTCCATACATTATTGTCATTTTCAGGATTCAGATATTTCATCACGCCAAACGATGAACCCATACTGCCATCCACACCATAATTACCTCTGGTCAGAACACCTTCATAAGAGCCTGTATCATCCTGGATTTTTCCGTCAGGACGTATAAGACCTTTATGGTAATCTATCATCTTACCTTGGAAAATGGTACCCTGCGTGTATACGGTAGCAAACAGCCTGGGATCTCTATTGGCCCACAAATCTTCAAGCCTCCATAACCTTCCGTCAAAAACAGTATTGTCAAATTTGCCCGAAGTGCCATCGATATGTTCAAATTCCTCAACAAACTCGAGATATGGCATATCTTTGTTCCCGCCTCCCCAGGCGTTTTTGGGGCACTGGACAAAGTCGTAAGACCAGAAAGAAGCATTTCTTGTGGAACCAGTATGACGGACCGCGAAAATAGTCTCTTTATTTCCTTCATCAAGAAAGATATTCTTGAAGTTCTCCGTCTTATCTGAGTCTTTATCATATAGTTCAAATTGCCCGCTGCTGATAATCTTGGAGGCAGCATCGTAGGCGGTCTTATAATATCCTTCGGCATCATCTGCCGGAATCCCCACCAAACCGTCAAGCTGTACAGTGCCGAACTCAGCTATACTAGCTGCATACAGGGCAGCGCGGCACTTAAGGGACAGCGCGGCATATCTTGTGGCACGGCCCAGGTCAGCATCTGTGTTTTTTTCCGGAAGATCAGAGAAGCAGAGGTCACACTCAGAAATGATA
>CACZNZ010000554.1 GCA_902782625.1 uncultured Lachnospiraceae bacterium
AGTTGAGGGTGGTTTTCGAGGGATTAAGGCAAAGTCGAATCATTATGGAGAAAACTTTGACTGTGAAGCGGATTATCTTGAGGCAGTTTTGCTGGCAAACGGAGTTTCCAAGGAAGGAATCCTCAAAGAAAAAGAGGCAACCTATACATTGGAAAATGCAGAAAAGACCCGCCTTTTGCTGGAACAAAACAATCTGACAGCAGATATCAAAAGCGCAATCCTGTGCTGCAAAGCCCATCATGCAAGGAGAGCGTATTTTTACTATTCCCTCGTGTTCCCTGATCTGACGATATATCTTCACCCTGTAAATGTGGACGGGATTTCCAGACAGAACTGGCATACCAGCGAACTGGGAAGGAAAGCAGTTTTCGGAGAGATGAGAAGAATGGGCGAACAGCTTTTGATGATGGAAAACAGGATAACCTGGGAATAGGAAGCAGACAATGCGGCTTTAGAATGAGGATTCTAAGGCCGTTTTTTTTGTGCAAACCGCACCTGTAACTCCTGTCTCTGCATAAGTACCATGATTTCTGGCTTGACGTATAAACTTACTCATGATATATTGAACTAAAAATAGTTAGATATAACTAATATTGATTTGGTAATTCTTATATGAGTAAGGAGGTGTCAATATGCCTGTAACTATGGTAGAGACCGGAAAAGTTGTGACGATTACAGGAATTACAGGTAATGACAAGATCAGAGCACATCTCCATGAGTTGGGATTTGTGAAAAACGATCAGATTACCATCGTGAACAAAGTCGGAGAGAATTTGATCATCAAAGTGAAAAACAGCCGTATAGCCCTGGATGTTTCCATGGCGCGCCGTATTATGGTTGCATAAAATCCGGGCCGGTTGAAATACAGACAAGGAGGAAGAGGGATGAAAACATTGAATGAGATTCCTGTGGGAGGAAGCTGTAAAGTCATAAAGCTTCACGGACAGGGTCCCGTAAAAAGAAGAATCATGGATATGGGTATTACCAAAGGGGTGGATATCTACGTTAGAAAGGTTGCGCCCTTAGGGGATCCTATGGAATTGAATATCAGAAATTACGAGCTGTCCGTTCGTAAGGCGGATGCAAAGATGATTGAAGTAGAGTAAAGAGACGGGAGGTTCTTATGGCAGTAAAAATAGCTTTGGCGGGCAATCCGAACAGTGGAAAGACTACACTGTTTAATGCGCTGACCGGTTCATCACAGTATGTCGGCAACTGGCCCGGTGTAACAGTAGAAAAAAAAGAAGGAAAGCTTAAGGGACATAAAGATGTGATTATCCAGGATCTTCCCGGTATTTATTCTCTGTCTCCTTATACACTGGAAGAAGTGGTTTCCAGAACATATCTAGTTCAGGAGAAACCGGATGCGATCCTTAATATCGTGGATGGAACGAATATTGAAAGAAATCTTTATCTGACCACACAGCTGATCGAACTTGGGATTCCTGTAGTCATGGCAGTCAACATGATAGATCTGGTCCGTAAAAACGGTGATACTATCGATACGAAGATGCTTTCAAAGGAACTGGGATGCCAGGTAGTTGAGATTTCAGCACTGAAAGGAGAGGGCGGTCAGGAAGCGGCTGCCATGGCACTTGAAGCGGCAAAATCCGGAAAGAAGGGTACGGCTCCTGCCAGATTTTCTGCTGAAGTCGAGAAAGTGATTACGCAGATCGAAGAAGGATTAAAAGGCAAAGTCGAAGAAGGATTCCTCCGCTGGTATGCCGTAAAAGTATTCGAACGTGACAGTAAAGCACTTGAAATACTCTCTCTTAGCAAAGAACAGGAAGAACGGTTTGAAAAACTGATCGAAGAATGTGAGAAGACAATGGATGATGATTCTGAGAGCATCATCACCAATGAAAGATATAATTATATTACCGATATCACGCAGAAAGCAGTGGTAAAGAAGACAGGAAAAGGAGAGCTGACATTATCGGATAGGATCGATAAGATTGTGACAAATCGTATTCTCGGTCTTCCGATTTTTGTAGTTGTGATGTTTTTGATCTATGCGCTCGCCATGGGTGGCTGGTCAGTCTCGATCGGTACCGCTGCAACGGATTTTACCAATGATGTGATCTTTGGTGAATGGGTGCCCGGATTGATAGATTCACTTCTTGCTGCCTGCGGCGTTCTGGAGGGAAGCGTTCTGTACGGTCTGATCCAGAATGGTATCGTAGCCGGCGTG
>CACZNZ010000555.1 GCA_902782625.1 uncultured Lachnospiraceae bacterium
ATATTCAATTCCCCTTAATCAATCACTCCCTGTTTTTTAATCATGTCATCCGGCGTCTTCGGTCATCCGGTGTTCGGATTGTTCTTCTGATTCATGACCTGGAGTTATTCAGATGGGCTCAGCGTAAAGATATTCCCTTTGGAAGCAGAATTCGGATTGCTCTGGAAGAAAAGCAGCTTCTTACAGTCGCTGATTATCTGATCGTTCATAATGAAAAAATGAAGGAAAAACTGGCAAGCTTTGGAATCCATCCCGATAAAATGATTGAACTAAAATTGTTTGACTATTTGATTCCTGATGATAACATGTGTTTTCATGTTGACTTATGTGGTTTAGAAAAGCCCGTGATTATTGCTGGAGCTCTGCGCCGCCATAAATCAGCTTACCTTTACAAGCTGCCGCAGGATCTTGAATATAATCTGTACGGTGTCGGCTACGAGGATCCACATCAGAACAATATTCACTATTACGGTGCATTTCCCCCAGATCTGCTTCCCTTCGAGTTGAATGGTTCTTTTGGTCTGGTCTGGGACGGTCCCGAGACCTACACTTGCGCAGGAGTTTACGGAGAATACCTCAGGATAAACAATCCTCATAAGGTTTCACTGTATCTGGCTTCCGGTCTTCCGGTTATCATTTGGAATCAGGCTGCACTCGCGGATTTTATTGTGAGTAATCATCTCGGAATTGCTGTTGAGTCAATTGAAGATATTCCTCAAGCACTGGAACATGTAGATAAGCAGATGTATTCAGATTTTTTAGAGCATGTCGCCATTATTGGCAAGAAACTTAGGGCTGGAAAGTTTACCATTGATTCAATTCGAGCGATCGAAAAGAAAGCTAACCGGTCCTAATGGATATACTGCTTTTACCTGTCCGCGAAACAGAAAATAATCGCCGGTATACGGTCCCGGATCTGAATTCACGACTGTACCTGATACAGTCTGTTTTCTTATCTATCAAAAAAATGCATATAGATCTTGACAAGAGGGGAATTTTTTTGTATCATCTTGTTCACGAAATAATTATGGAGCTTGTTCATGAACATTCAAGACTTCGATATTTTGAGCTCGGTAAACCGGGCTCCATTTAGTAATCAAAGAGCTTTGTCGGAATCATCCGGGTATTCTCTTGGTGCTGTCAACCGGTCGCTGAGATCTTTACAGGAAACCGGTTATCTCTCTGCGGATTGTCACCTCACGCAAAAAGCACGAAAGCTCTTTCGTAAGAATGCCCCCAGAAATGCTATTATCCTGGCGGCAGGTATTGGCATGAGGATGATCCCGATCAATCAGTTCTCCCCAAAAGCGCTTATCGAAGTGAATGGTGAGAAGCTGATTGAGCGGATTATTCGGCAACTGAAGGATGCTGGTATCTCAGATATTACAGTTGTTGTCGGATTTATGAAAGAAAGTTTCGATTATTTGATTGATGAATTCGGTGTAAAACTAGTTGTAAACCCTGATTATTCTATCAAAAACAACCTCTATTCTCTTTCACTTGTAGCGGATACCATAGCAAATACTTATATCATCCCTTCTGATGTCTGGTGTAAGACAAATCCGTTTTCACCTTATGAGCTGTACTCTTGGTACATGGTCAGCGAATCCCCTTCCTTTGAATCAGATGTTCGCGTTACACGAAAGAGGGAGCTAACCAGAGTATCTGACTGTGAAACCGGAAATACAATGATTGGCATCGCCTATCTGTTGGAGGAAGATGCCTCTCACCTTCGCACAAAAATCCATGAAATGTCTGGTAGTAGACTCCATGAGCATGAGTACTGGGAAGCCGCCCTTTACCGGGGCGCAAAAATGTTTCTTCCTGCTCGTGTTACCCCTCCCGAAAATGTTGTCGAAATTAACACTTTTGAACAGTTGCGTGAGCTGGATAGCAACTCCAACCTTTTGAAGTCCGATGCCCTCGATGCAATTTGTTCCGTTTTTCAATGCCATCAGGAAGACATTACTGGAATTACAGTCCTAAAGAAGGGTATGACGAACCGCTCCTTCCTTTTCACAGTGCGCAACAATCGATATATCATGCGGATTCCTGGAGAAGGAACAGATCAGTTAATCAATCGGAAACAGGAAGCTGAGGTCTATCGCGTCATTGCTGGCAGAGGTCTCTGTGATGATCCTGTTTATATCAATCCTGAGAACGGATATAAGATCACAAAATATTTGAAAGGAATCCGCAATGCCGATCCGGAAAACGAAACCGATCTCCATCAATGTATAAGGGCTCTTCGCAACTTTCATTACATGCACCTCTCAGTTTCACACCGCTTTGATCTTTTCGGACAAATTGAGCTATATGAATCTTTAAAGGCCGGAATACCCTCCGTATATAAAGACTACAAAAAAACGAAGCAGCAGGTTTATTCTCTCCGTCCCTATATCGATCAGATGGAGAAGCCTTGCTGTCTAACCCACATTGACGCCGTACCTGACAACTTTCTATTTTTTTCTCTGCCGGATGGCACAGAGGATCTGCAGCTCACTGACTGGGAGTATGCAGGCATGCAAGATCCACATCTAGACATCGCCATGTGGTGTGTATACAGTTTTTATGATAAATCCCGAATTGATCACATGATCGACCTCTATTTTGAGGGGCAGTGTACACAGGAAATAAGAGCAAAAATCTATTGCTATATTGCTGCTTCCGGCCTTCTCTGGTCCAATTGGTGTGAGTACAAAGCCACCCTCGGTATTGAATTTAGTGAATATGCCATGAGGCAATATCGTTATGCCAAAGACTTTTATCATTATGCTCTGGAGGAAATGCCAAAATGAATTCC
>CACZNZ010000556.1 GCA_902782625.1 uncultured Lachnospiraceae bacterium
AAAAGCCGTGCAGGAAGCACCGGAATCGATATGAGCGGCCTTGTGATGGACAGCGACGTCAACACGACTCTCGCCTTTGTACATACACTTGAAGGCGGAGACAGAGAATTTTCCTTCTACCGCAAACCAGGCGCTGACATGATGCTGACCGAAGATGATGTCATCGCTCATCAGAATCTGATCCGTGATGCGAAGATTTTCCATTACGGTACCCTTTCCATGACGGATGATGAGGTGGAAAAAGCAAGTATCAAAGCGATCGCCATCGCCAAAGAAGCCGGATGTATCCTTTCCTTTGATCCGAACCTCCGACCTCCGCTGTGGTCAAGCCAGGAAAAGGCGAAAGAAAAGATTGCCTACGGTTTAACCCAGTGTGATGTCTTAAAGATTTCCGACAATGAGATTGAATTTATGACCGGAAAAACAGATCTTGAAGAAGGCGTTTATGATCTGATCCGTACCTATCAGATTCCGTTGATCTTTGCAACCTACGGAAAAGACGGCAGCAAAGCTTACTATCTACCGAAAGACAAGAGAAACGGTAAGGCTTCCCCGGAAGATTATATCAAGGTTTTTGTACCCGGTTTTGTGAATCCTGACACGATCGAGACGACAGGAGCCGGAGACTGTTTCGGCGGCTGCGCGATACATTTTGTATTAAAGTATGGACTGGATGGTTTTAATGAAGACCGGCTCAAGGAGCTTCTCACTTTTGCCAATGGTGCTGCTTCGATCGTGACGACAAGAAAAGGTGCCCTCTGCGTGATGCCGGAAGAAAAGGAAGTTCTTGATTTCATCGGATAGGAGGTTGTGATGACTGATCCTGAAAGTAAATATAAAAAAGAATTTGCCGCACGGTTTGAGCGGCACTACGATGAATTAAAGTGGCTCTACTGTGAACTCTATGACAATGATGAGCAGGCATTTGACTATTTTTGTTCCATGCTCTATGAATATTATCTGCAGAGAAAGCCTGCACTTCGTGCCCTGGACAAAAAGAGGGAGGCAGATCCCGACTGGTATAAAAACAACGCGATGCTAGGCATCCTGATGTATACCAACTGTTTTGCAGGAGACTTAAAAGGTGTGGCTTCCCACATCGATTATCTGCAGGAATGTGGTATCAATTATCTGCATCTGATGCCGCTGCTTGAAAGCCCGGAGGGAAGAAGTGACGGCGGTTATGCGGTGTCCGATTTCAGAAAGGTTGATCCGGCGCTTGGCACGATGGAAGATCTGGCTGATCTTGCCGATGCCTGTCATAAAAGAAATATGAGTGTATGCCTGGATTTCGTGATGAATCACACCAGTGAGGATCATGAATGGGCTAAGAGGGCCAGGGCAGGAGAGAAGGAGTATCAGGACCGGTTCTTCTTCTATGAAGACTGGGATATCCCAAGCCGGTTTGAGGAGACCGTTCCCCAGGTCTTTCCAGAGACTGCACCGGGTAACTTCTCCTGGTGTGAAGAGGCGGGGAAGATCGTCATGACGACCTTCTGGCCATATCAGTGGGATTTAAATTACGCCAATCCGGTCGTGTTCAACGACATGACTGCCAATATGCTTTATCTGTGTAACCACGGTGTCGATATCATCCGTCTTGACGCGGTTCCTTATATCTGGAAGGAGCTTGGCACTAACTGCAGGAATCTCCCGAAGGTTCACACGCTGGTTCGCCTGATGCGCATGGCTGCTGAGATTGTCTGCCCTGGAACGCTGCTCCTGGGAGAAGTTGTCATGGAACCTTCCAAGGTGGTGCCATATTTTGGCACGGTAGAAAAACCGGAATGCCATATGCTCTACAATGTCACGACGATGGCAAGCACCTGGCATACCGTGGCTACGAAAGATGTCCGGCTCCTGCGGCACCAGCTCGAGACCGTGTTTGCACTGCCGCGTGAGTATACTTTCTTAAATTACCTGCGCTGCCACGATGATATCGGCTGGGGACTGGATTATGATTTCCTTTCCCATTACGATATGGAGCAGATCCCGCATAAGAAATATTTAAATGACTATTTTACCGGAAAAATCTACGGTGTGGACAGCCGCGGGGAGCTTTATAACGACGACCCGGTTCTCGGAGATGCCCGTATGTGCGGAACCACCGCTTCTTTGTGCGGCCTGGAAGCTGCCTGTTATGAAAAAAATGAGGCAAAGATCGACCGGGCCATCCGGCTTGATCTGATGCTGCACGCTTTCCTTTTTACGCAAAGCGGTATCCCTGTCTTATACAGTGGTGATGAGATTGGGCAGTTAAATGACTATACCTACCACGAGGATCCTCTTAAACGGCAGGACAGCCGTTATCTGCACAGGGGCGACCTTTCCTGGGAGGATGTCGCAAAAAGAACAGAGGATGACACGATTCAGGGAAGGATATTCCAGGGACTTTTAGAACTCGAGAATATCCGGAAGGCACATGACGTCTTTGAGACTGCTGCCGATGTGTGGATCGTGGAACCATATAATGATCATATCCTTGGCATTGGAAGATATTATAACGGTGAGAAACTGATCGCCTTATTTAATTTCAGTGAAGAGGATGAGACGGCCTGGGTAAATGAGCCAGAAGATTACATCGATCTGATGACAGGAAAGCCCCGTCCGGCTAAAGCCGTCGGTGTTCCTGCCAATGATTTTGCCTGGCTGCTCACATCATGGAAGGAAGGAGGGGAGAGTTAGCAGAGGTTTGTGTTATGCGGCAGTATCTGCAGCTAAGATCTGTGACCCTTACTGACAAGGGTGGGCAACACAGGTAACTCGCATCATACAGATTGCTCTGCTTCATACGCCAAAAACCTTTCACAAAAAAGATCATTTAATATAATACTTTCTTTAACCGGAGAACTTATTAACAACACATTTTAAGAAGAGAGGAAAAACTAAAATGGCATTGGATTACAGAAAATGCGCACAGGAGATTTTTGACAATCTTGGCGGCAAAGACAATATCGTCAGTGCTGCACACTGTGCTACACGACTTCGTCTGGTTATTGCTGACAACAGCAAACTGAACACGGAAGCCCTTGACCAGGTTGAAGGTGTGAAGGGTATGTTCGAGAATGGCGGTCAGCTCCAGCTGATCATCGGAACAGGTACTGTCAACAAAGTATATGATGAGTTTATCGACATTTCCGGTGTAAGTGCTGCTTCCAAGGATGAAGTCAAAGCTGCTGCCGCTGCTCAGCAGCCAATCTGGAAACGTATGGTTAAGACCATCGGTGATGTATTCGTTCCGATTCTTCCGGCTATCGTTGCATCCGGTCTTTTGATGGGTGTCGTAGAGGCTCTTGGTAAAGCGATTCCGAATTTTGCTTCTACAGACTGGTACGGATTCCTTGATATGATCGCAAATACGGCATTTGCATATCTGCCGGTTATCGTAGCGATCAGTGCTGCCCGTGTATTCGGTGGCAATATCTTCCTTGGCGCTGTAGTTGGTCTGTCCATGATCCATTCTTCCCTGACCAATGGCTGGGCTGCTGCAGATGGCTATAATGTATGGTATCTGTTCGGCAAGGGTATTAAGGTCGGCGGATATACGTTAGGTCAGGTCAACCAGCTTGGTTATCAGGGTCACGTTATCCCAGTAATCATCGCGGTGTTCATCATGTGTAAGCTGGAATCGTGGCTTCACAAACATGTACCTGAAGTAATCGATCTTTTTGTAACTCCGATCACCACTGTTTTTGTAACCTGTTTCCTTACCTTTACCATTATCGGACCTATCTTCTCCTTCCTGGAGACTCAGGTTCTTAATGGAGCACAGATCCTTGTTCAGAACGTATTTGGTGCAGCAATCATGGGTGCGATCTATCCGGTAACCGTTGTAATGGGTCTCCACCATATGTACAATGTTATCGAGGCCGGAATGCTTTCCGTAGAAGGCGGATTGAATACCTGGATGCCGATCGCTTCCTCTGCAAACTTTGCACAGTTTGGTGCCTGTCTCGCTGTAGGTCTGAAATGCTACAACAGCCGTACCAAACAGGTAGCGATCCCATCCTCCATGTCTGCAGCTCTTGGTATCACCGAGCCGGCTATCTTCGGTGTGAACATGCGTTTCTTTAAACCGTTCGTATGTGGTATGATCGGCGGCGCTTGCGGTGCATTCTTTGGAGCACTCGTAGGACTTGGCGCAAAAGCTTATGGTGTAACCGGTATCCCCGGATATCTTACCATTACCAATTATCCGCTCTATACCGTGATGCTTCTTATCGCAGGTGGTATTGCCTTTGCACTTACCTGGGTTATCTGGAAAGAAGATCAAAAAGATATCGACGCAGAGAACAAGAGAAAAGCAATCGAAGCAGAAAAAGAAGCTGCACAGGATGCCTTCAAAGCTCCTGATAACTACGTTATGAGTTGTGCAGCAGGTAAGGTTCTTGCTCCTTGTAATGGTGAAGTGATCGCCAGAGATATGATTCCGGATCCGACATTTGCATCCGGACTGCTCGGTGACGGTGTCGGCATCAATCCAGCCGAAGGTATTGTCGTAGCTCCATTTGACGGTACGATCAGCTCCGTTGCAGCAAGCAAACATGCGATCGGTCTTACCAGCGAAGGTGGTATGGAACTTCTGATCCATGTCGGCGTTGATACAGTTAAGATGGAAGGCGACGGATTCGAACCACAGGTCAGCGAAGGCGATCAGGTGAAAGAAGGAGATGTGATCCTGAACTTCAGCAAAGACAAGATCGCAGAAGCCGGATACAGTGACTGTGTTGTTGTCCTGATGGCAAACTCCGATATGATGGAAGATTTCAAAGCAGGAGACAATCTGTAAACGGTATTATAACATTCGAATCATAAATCTTTAAGGTTTACTGCCATCAGACACAGTGCATCTTTTGCCACTGATCTGATGGCAGTTTTTTGTTGTAAATCTTTTTCTTTTCCTCATAATGTGCTATAATAAATGTTCGGAAAATGACTTTTTTATGTCAGAATAAATGAACAGGGAGAGTAGATATTATGAAAAACAAACACCATTCCGGTCTGTACCTCAGGCTGTTTTTCGCATTGCTTTTCGCATTGTTTCTGGGAAGTTTGTCCGGGCTGGATACGTGGGCGGCAAGAAAGCCGTCGTTAAACGCGAAGAGTGCGGTAGTCATGGATATGGAAACCGGCAAGATCCTGTATGGCAAGAATACCTATCAACGCCGCAATCAGGCCAGTCTCACTAAACTCATGACAGTTACTCTGGCGCTCGAGGCAAACAAGCCTTCTCAGAAAGTGACGATTCCACACCGGGCTGCTATCGTGAAGTTTTCTCATTTTCCGCTTCTTACAGGCGATGTTTTTTATGTGAGAGATCTTGGCTACGGAGCCATGTTGCCGTCTAGCAATGGCTGCTGTACAGCGCTCGCCCTAAAGACATCGGGATCTTTAGGGAAATTCGTCGGCAGGATGAACCGGAAGGCGAAAGAGCTCGGATGCAAGAAGACACATTATGTCAATACGCACGGTCTGCCGATTGGCAATCATTATTCGTGTGCCTATGATACGGCATTGATCCTGCGCTATGCCTACTCCAATGCGAATGTACGCAAATATATGAGTACAAAGTCCAGAACTTTTAGGACACTGAAGAAAAGACGCCGGATTCGTCTGCGCAATACCAACAAACTTCTTGGCAGCTATAAAGGTGTAATCTGCGGCAAAACCGGTACTACGAGAATGGCTGGGTTCTGTCTTGCCACAGTTTACCAGTATAAAGAGAAAGATTATGCTGTGGTTGTCCTTGGATGCCGCAGTGAGAAAATGCGCCAGAACGACAGTAAGAAGCTGTACCGTTATGTGCGTAGTATCAGATAAGAGTATCGGGGAAAGGAGAGATCTGCGTGAACAGAGAAGACTATTTTGAAACCTATGG